>NZ_JBFUEO010000040.1:0-26228 GCF_056403935.1 Pedococcus sp. P2_E4
CCGTGGCGACGTGCGGCCAGTCCCGGGCGACGGCGGTGCCCACGGCCAGCAGCGCCACGACGAGCGCGGCCACGCCGAGCACGGCCTCCTCGGGCCGGGTGCGGCGCCAGGCGGACAGGGCCACACAGACGACCGCGGCGAGGGCCACGAGGGCCAGCTGCAGCTCGTGGGATGCCAGCCCGCCGACCAGCCACGACGCCCAGGTGCCGAAGAGGACGGCGGAGCCTGCCGCAGCCGGACGCACCCCGCGGGGCCGCAGGACGGCCGAGGCGGTGGAGGAGGCCGTGGCGGCCAGCAGGGTCGCGATGAGCAGGGAGGTCGTACCGTCGGGCGAGAGTGCAAGTCCCACCGCGGCCAGCGAGGTGATGGCGCCGACGACCCCGAGCGGCGCCTCCTCGGGCTCGCCCGGGCGGGCCAGCGCGGCGGCCACGAGCGCCAGGCCGGCCAGCGTCAGGGCAGTGGTCCGGGTGGTGGGTGAGACGAGGTCCGTGGCCGTCGCGAGGGCCGCGACACCGGTGGCCGCGGCGACGCCGGCTGCCACCGCGCGCCAGGGACGGCGCAGGACTGCGGTGACGCCGGCCACCAGGCTCGTCACGCTGAGGGTGGCCGCTACGGCGGGCTGCGAGCCGAGCGCGCCCGCTGTCGCGACCAGCAGGACCAGGGCCAGCGCCGACTGGCCGGTGGCCCACCAGCCGCGCAGCCCGCGCCCGAACGGCTCGAGAGCCACCAGGGCGATGGCGGCCAGACCCACGAGGCACGCCAGTGCGGCCGTGCCGATCGCGTCCACCTGCAGGGCCAGCCCGACGACCGCGACCGGGACGGCGACGGTCGCGACGACCACCRGCACCCCGAGCGCGCGCCAGTCGCCCGAGGAGGGTCGATCGCGCCAGTCGGCCTTGACGGCCGCGACCGAGCCGGCGACGCCGGCTCGGGCACTGACCACCTGTCGCACGACCTCCACCGAGCCGCCGGTGAGAGCGATGAGCACGACGACACTGAGCAGGCCGTCCGCGGTCGCGGTGCCGGGACCGGTGGGATCCACCGACGGGGTCAGGGCGCCGAGCCACCCCAGCACCAGGCTGAGGACCGCCCACCCGGCAGCCGGACCACCGGCGGCTCGCCGCACCAGGCCCAGTCCCGGTGGCAGCTGCCAGCGCAGCAGCCCGAAGCCGGCCGCGCCCACGAGGGCCAAGCCGGCGGCCGCCGCCTGGGAGTCGTCGGCGAGCGCGACGACGCCGCCCCAACCGACCGAGGCAGCCGTCAGGGACAGCAGCGCGAAGCCAGCCACGCGGCGGTCCCGCTGGTGCAGCCAGCCGAGGGCGACGGCGCAGAGCAGCCCGGTCACCGCGGCGTACGGCCGGGCGTCGAGCGACCCGAGACCGAACAGGTCCATCCGTCGGGCGGCGGACACGTCGAGGAGCATGAGGCCGCCGCAGACGAGCGCAAGGGCTTCGGCCGAGCTGGCGAGGGAGCGCTTGGACAGCTGAAGCGCCGCGAGAGCCGCGAGCGCGGTCAACCCTGCCATGACGACGACCTGGCCGTACGGGCCGATGACGAACCACGCGATGGCCAGGCCGAGGGACGCCGCCACGAGGACCAGGAGGACCCCGATCGCGAGCAGCGTCTGCTGGGTGGTCCAGGCCCGGCGGGCGGCGCGTGTCGATGATGGTGCCATCTGTGCGGCAGTAGGCGGGGCGAGACCAGGCGCGGCGGGGGCCGGGCTGCCGGCGGCGGGGAATGGGCTGGCAGGGGATGGGCTCGCGGGAGGTGCGGCCGGCTGGCGCAGCCGGGCGAGCAGCGAGGTGCGCTCGAGCTGGAGGTGTGCGAGCTGCTGGTCGACCTGCCAGAGCCGGGCAGCGTCGGGACCAACCAGGGACAGGCCGCAGTGCGGACAGGCGGGCTGGTGCGGCGGCAGGTCCTGCCCACAGGAGGGGCAGGGGATCCACGGCATCGCAGACATCGGGCCTCCATGGGGTTGCGCCGTCGGCGCTGGTGGTCCGATTGAACCGGTCGGCAGCCCTGCCGTGGATGGGTTGGGGTACTCAGACCCGAACGGGTGAGTGACTAGTCCCCGTCGAGTCCCAGGCTGAACGCCGCCTCGAGGTCGTGCCGCGAGTAGGTGCGGAACGCGATGTGGGTGTTGGTGCCGATGACACCCTGCACCTTGTTGAGCTGGTCGGCGATGACGTCGTTGAGCTGCTCGTGCTCCTTGACCCGGATCATCGCGATGAGGTCGGCGTCGCCGGCGACCGAGTAGACCTCGGACACGCCCTCGAGCTCGGCGATGGCCTGGGCCACCTCGGGGATGCGGTCGACTTCGGCGCTGATGAGGACGATGGCGGAGATCACGGGGCCAATCTAGCCGCAGCGGTGGTCGCGTGACGCCGGGCGCGCGTCACGACGCGGCGACGAAACCCGCCACCTCGTGCCGGGCCACGGCCTGGGGCTCCAGCTCGGCCCGGGCCCCGCCGGCGCCACCGACGGGACAGCTCCACTCGCCGTCGAGGTCGACGATGCGAACCCCGGGGCCCTCGAGCCAGCGCAGGATCTTCTCGGTCTCCTCGGGGGTGGCGGCCGGTGCGGGCCACGGGGCGGGCAGCACCACCTCGGCGGTGTCCTCCACGGCCTGGACGTAGGGCATCGGGTCGGCGCCACGCGGCGAGACGGTGCTGGCGGCCAGTCGGCCGTGGCGCACGCAGACGATCTCCCAGCCGCCCGCGGCCGCCGGCTTGGCGGCGATGATCTGGGGGCTGGCCGCCAGCGGTGCGATGCGCTGGGCCCGCGCGATGCCGCGCACCAGCGCGATGAGCCGGTCACGCACCGTGGTCGCATCCTCGAAGCGCTCCTGCTCGGCGAGCGTGCCCATCCGTGAGCGCAGCGCGGTCACCATGCTCCGCGAGTCGCCGGAGAGGGCGTGGACGGCCTCCTCGACGACGACGGCATAGTCCTGGACGCTCTGGGCCCCGGTGCACGGCGCCCCGCACCGCCCCATGTCGGCCAGCGCGCAGGCACCCACCCGCCGGGTCGGGGACAACCGCTGGACGCACTGGCGCAGGGGGATGACCTCGTGCACGGCTGCGATCGCAGCCTCGGCCGAGCCGCGGCTGCCGAACGGGCCGATGTAGCGGCCCCCGTCGGCGCGCACCTCGCGGACGATGGACAGCCGGGGGAACGCCTCGACCGTGAGCTTGACCCACGTGGCGCGCTCGGGGGACCGGGAGCGCCGGTTGTAGCGGGGCTTGTGCTCGGCGATCAGCCGCAGCTCGCGCACCTCGGCCTCGAGGGACGTCGCGCAGACGATCGGGGTGACGCTCTCGGCCAGCCGGACCATCTCGGCCATGCGGGTGCGGTGCTCGGAGGCGGTGAAGTAGTTGCGCACCCGCGCCCTGATGTTGACCGACGTGCCGACGTAGAGGACCCGGCCCGCACCGTCCTTGAAGAGGTAGACCCCCGGCTCGCTCGGCAGGCCGTCGGCGAGCCAGCGCTTGCGGCGCTGCTCGGGGGAGACCCGCGAGGTGTAGCTGGTGAGCTCCTCGAGCGTGTGGACGCCCAGGCTGCCGACCCGCCCGATCAGCGCGTGCAGCACGTCGACGGTGGCGCGGGCGTCGTGCAGCGCCCGGTGGTCGGGCGTCGTGGTGGAGCTGAACAACGCGGCCAGCGTGGACAGCTTGTGGTTGCGGGCCTCGTCGCGCGTGACCAGGGCGCGCGCCAGGTGGACGGTGTCGAGGACGCCGAACCTCGGCCAGTCGATGCCCTGTGCTGCGGCGGCCGCCTTGAGGAAGCCGATGTCGAAGCCGGCGTTGTGCGCCACGAGGACCGACCCCTGGGCGAACTCGAGGAACGCCGGCAGGGCGGACTCGATGCGCGGCGCCGTGGCGACCATCGCGGTGGTGATGCCGGTGAGCGTCTGGATGAACGCGGGGATGGGCAGGTGCGGATTGACCAGCGTCTGGAACTCACCGAGCAGCTCACCGCCGCGGACCTTGACCGCCCCGATCTCGGTGATGGCCGAGTCCTGGGGGCTGCCGCCGGTGGTCTCGAGGTCGACGACGACGAACGTGACATCGGCCAGCGCCGTGCCCAGGTCGTCGAACGTGCCCTGCACCATCTGCATGCTCCCGACGGTAGGCCGGTGGTGTGACAGGACCCGGCAGGCGCACCGGCCGGAGGGCAGCGGCCGGCCTGCGGCCGGACGGGGTGTGTCCGGACGGGTGTGGCCGGGCTGTCGGTGGGCTCTCGTAGCGTCGTGGGCAGTGGAGAACCGTCCGCACGACGCGGACGGGCCGAAGAAAGGGACGTGAGGTGACCGCGATGATCATCGACTGCCAGAGCTGTCCGGTGCGCGACCTGCACTGTGACGACTGCATGGTGACCGCCCTCGTGGCACTCGAGGCGCCCCAGGCCGTCGAGCTGGCGCTCGACGCGGCGGAGCGGGTGGCCGTCAGCCGGTTCGCTGCGGCCGGACTGGTGTCGGCGCAGACCGCCGCCGACGCACGGGCCCGCCGCGAGCCCTGGGCCCGACACGTCAGGGCCGTCGGCTGACCGGCGTGGGGGTCGGCTGACCGGTGGGGGCCACGAGGCACGTGCCTACGATGTCCCGGTGAACAGCCGCCCCCCGACCGTCGCGAGGGCGCTCGCGCAGGCGGCCGTGATGGTGGCCCTCGTCGCCGGCTGCACCGGCACGCCCACACCCGGGGCCACCACCTCGACCAGCGGGACCCGTGCGACCGCGCAGAACGCCCCCGATCCCCAGCTCCTGCGCGACGAGGCCGTCTCGGCTTTGCTCACGGCACGGGCCGACGCGCTCAAGCACCGCGACCGGGCCGCGTTCGAGGCCACGCTCGACCGGCCCTCCAGCGGCTTCGGGCTGCGCCAGCTCGCCCAGTTCGACGCCATCGCCCAGCTGCCGCTCGCGACCTTCGGCTACGGCACGCCCGAGCCCGCCCCGGCGCTGAGCGCCGAGCGGGCGACCCAGGTGGGGCCCGAGGCCTTCGTCACCCGTGTCCACGGGCGCTACAGCCTGGCCGGCTACGACCGCGCACAGCGCGAGTTCGAGTCCTACTTCACGTTCGTGCACAGGGCAGGGCGGTGGCTGCTCGCCGACGACTCCGATGGCGGCACCCAGCCCCAGCTCTGGGACATCCCGAGGTTCACGGTGCTCACGAGCCCGACGACGCTCGTGGTCGGCAGCGGCCCAGCCTCCCGGTTGCGGCCGTTCCTCGCACTCGGAGACACCGCCATCACCCGGGTCAAGGCCGTCTGGACGCCGAAGTGGAGTGCGTCCCTGGTCCTCGTGGTGCCCGCGAGTGCCGAGCAGATGGCCGAGCAGGTGGGGCAGGAGCCCGCCCAGGTGGCGCAGGTGGCCGCCGTGACCGACGGACCCTTCGACCCCCAGGGCCGGGCCGGCGCCGACCGCGTGGTCGTCAACCCGGCAGCCTTCGCCACGCTGCAGCCTCGCGGACGGCAGGTCGTGGTCACCCACGAGGCGACCCACGTGGCGATCCGCGCCACCACCAACCGCCCCGTGCCGCTGTGGCTCTCGGAGGGCATGGCCGACTACGTGGGCTACCGCGACATCGGGGTGGGGCCCGGCGTCGTCGCGTCCGCGCTGCTCGACCGGGTCCGCGCCGGCAAGGTCCCGACCACCCTGCCCGTCGCGGCCGACTTCGACCCGACCCGCACCACCATCGCTCCCAGCTACAACGCCGCGTGGCTCGCGGTGAGGCGCATCGAGGACCGTTTCGGGCGCAAGGCGCTCGTCAAGTTCTACCTCGCCGCCGCGACCTCACCGGACCCGAGCGGCCCTGCCGGCGACCCGGAGGTGCGCACCCGAGACGCCTTCGCCTCGGTGCTGGGCACCAGCGAGGCCGCGTTCACCCGCGACTGGGTGCGCTACCTGCGTGCCCTGGCGGCCGGCTGACGACGAGGGACACCACCACCAGCGCTCCGACCAGCCAGAACTGGTTGTAGAACGCCTGCTTGTTGACGAGGTTGGCCACGAGCAGCACGAGCGCCAGCCAGCGCAGCAGCGAGGCGAGCCCGGGCTGTCGCCGCCAGACCGTCCAGCAGACCGCGCCCAGCGTGGCGAGGACGACGACGGCGGTGACGTAGAACGGCAAGGTCACCCCGAAGGTGTTGAGCGCCAACAGGTACAGGGTGTTCGCGAACCTGATGGGATGGAACGACACGAGCAGGCTCACCGTGTCGTGGAGGAAGTTCGAGGGGCTGGCGAGGAACCACGGCGCCAGCAGGACGCCGGTCAGCGCCCCCGTCGCGACGGCGCGTTGCCAGCCGAACGGCCGCCACAGCACGAGCACGGGCAGCAGCAGCGCCAGGTGCTGCTTGCTCGCGCAGGCGAGGGCCAGCGGCACGACCGCCCACCAGGCACGGCCCCGTTGCACGAGCACCGCCCACCAGACCACGCCGGTCAGCAGCAGCGGCTCGGTCCAGGCCTGGTCGAGCTGGGTCAGCGTCCCCGGGGCGAAGACGAGCAGGGCGGTGACGGCCGCTGCCGGCCAGACCCAGCCGCCGGACTCGTCGCGTGACGCTCGGGGACCGAGGGCCAGCACCCAGACCCCGGCGAGCCCGACGACGGTCCAGAAGGCCAGCGCCCACCGGACGTCGCCGAACAGCCACCGCCCGGGGGCGAGCAACACCGCGGTCCACGGCAGGTAGGTGAAGGCGTCCTGGATCCCGGGGGAGCCCGACCAGCTCATCGCGTAGAAGTTCTCGCCGCGCCCGAGGCCGTCCGCGGCCTGCTGCAAGGTCACCCAGACGTCGATGCGCGGGCGCGGTGAGGAGATGATCGCGGTGGCCGCGCACGCGGCATACGCGACGACGGCCAGGCCCCCGGCGGCCCAGGGGGCACGCGGGTCCCTGGCCCACAGCAGGACCGCGCAGGCGAGCGGCACCGCGACGAGGACGGTCGTGGCGACGGCCAGGCCGGTGGGGGCGAGGTAGCTGAAGAGGGGGACGGCCAGGGTCGCCAGGGCCGACCCGGCGAGCATCGCGACGACCGCCGCCCGCCCGAGGACGAGCTCGCCCGGCGCCCGCCCGAGGACGAGCTCGCCCGCCGCCCGCCCGAGCGTGAGCTCGCGGCCGCGCCACTGCCACCAGGCCAGGGCGAGGGTCGAGGCGGTCAAGGCGGCGACGATCGGGATCCGGTAACGCACCACGCTCCACTGCAGGGCCGTGAAGTACACCAGCCAGGCCACCGCGAACGTGGTGGCCTGGCTGGTGGAGGTGCGGGTGCCGCTGGGCATGCCCAGAACCCTAGGGGGTGGGCAGACCAGCGGTGGCGGCTACTCCTTGGCGCCGGAGTAGAGCTGCTCCACCTGGTCGTGGAAGTCCTTCATGACGACGTTGCGCTTGAGCTTCAGGCTCGGGGTGAGGTAGCCGTTCTCCTCGGTGAAGTCGCCCTCGAGGACGGCGAACTTGCGGATCGACTCGGCCTTGGAGACGGCCTTGTTGGCGTCGTCGACCGCTGTCTGCAGGGCGGCCAGCACGGTCTCGTTGGTGCGCGCCTGCGCGAAGCTGACGCCCTCGATGCCGTTGTTCTTGGCCCACGCGCCGTACATCTCCTCGTCGAGGGTCAGCAGGGCCGCGATGAAGGGCTTCTGGTCGCCGACGACGATGCACTGGGAGACCAGCGGGTGGGCGCGCAGTCGGTCCTCGAGGACCGCGGGGGCGACGTTCTTGCCGCCGGCCGTCACGAGGATCTCCTTCTTGCGACCGGTGATCTTGAGATAGCCGTCCTCGTCGAGCTCGCCGATGTCGCCGGTGTGGAACCACCCGTCGACGATCGAGCCCGAGGTCGCGTCGTCGTTGTTGTGGTAGCCGCGGAAGACGTTGTTGCCCTGGATGAGGATCTCGCCGTCGTCGGCGATGCGGATGCCGACGCCGGGCAGCGGGGCGCCGACGGTGCCGATCTTGACGCGGTCTGGGACGTTGACCGTGGCCGGCGCGGTGGTCTCGGTGAGCCCGTAGCCCTCGAGGACGGTCACGCCGATCCCGCGGAAGAAGTGGCCCAGCCGGGTGCCGAGCGGGGCGCCGCCGGACACGGCATACATGACCTGACCACCCATGGCGGCGCGGAGCTTGCTGTAGACGAGCCTGTCGAACAGGGCGTGGCGCACCTTGAGCCCGAGGCCGGCGCCGCCGGTGTCCTGCGCGCTCGACCAGGCGATCGCCGTGTCGGCGGCGGTGGCGAAGATCTTGCCCTTGCCCTCGGCGGTCGCCTTGGCCTCGGAGGAGTTGTAGATCTTCTCGAAGACGCGGGGGACGGACAGGATGAAGGTCGGCTTGAAGTCGGCGAAGTCGGCCAGGAGGTTCTTGATGTCGGCGCTGTGGCCCATCTTGGCCTCGCCGGTGACGCAGAGCACCTCGATGAACCGGGCGAACACGTGCGCGAGCGGCAGGAAGAGCAGGGTCGAGGCACCGTCGGCCTTGACCACCTGCTCGAGCTTGGCCATCGCGTTGTCGGCCAGGGCCATGAAGTTGTCGTGCGTGAGCTGGACGCCCTTGGGGCGGCCGGTGGTGCCCGACGTGTAGATGATCGTCGCGACCGAGCTGCGGTCGACGCCACTGCGGGTCGCGGCCAGGTCGTCGTCGGACACGGCTGCGCCGGAGGTCTTGAGCTCGTCGAGGGCGCCGGCGTCGATCTGCCAGACGTGCGTCAGGCCCGCGAGGTCGGCGCGCACCTCGCCGACGGTTGCCTCGTGGGCGGGCGTCTCGAGGACGACGGCGCTGGCGCCGGAGTCGGCGAGGATCCAGCTGACCTGCTCGGCCGAGGACGTCTCGTAGATCGGGACGGCGACGGCGCCGGCGGTCCAGATCGCGAAGTCCGCCAGGGTCCATTCGTAGCGGGTCTTGGACATGATCGCGACGCGGTCACCGGGCTTGATCCCGGCGGCGACCAGGCCCTTGGCGACGGCGCGGACGTCGTGGTCGAACTCACGAGCGGTGACCTCGACCCAGCGAGTGCCCTCCTTGCGGGAGAAGGCGACCTTGGTGGGGTTGCGCTTGGCGTTGCGGGCCGGGAGGTCGGCCAGGCTGCCCTCCGTGGTGGGCGTGACCAGCGGTGGTGCGACGTGTTCCTGCACGGAGTCTCCTTTGACGAAGGCGGGCTGCCTGGCGCCGATCCTACCGAGGAGTATCTTGACCGGGCGAGGCCCGTTGACAATCCCGTGGCGTATCTCACGGGGTGGGCCGCGCTGGCGGGAGCACGGCAGTTGCAGCGAGGAGTGTTGATGTCACGGTCGCGCGTCGACCTGGTGGACGAGACCTTCATCCGGGCTACGCCGGAACAGGTGCGGGAGCAGTTCAACCACGCCGGGTGGCTGGGCTCCCTGTGGCCGCACCTGGCGGTCAGCGTCGTGCGCGACCGCGGGGTCAAGGGGATCCGGTGGGAGGTCACCGGCCAGGTGGTCGGCGACATGGAGGTCTGGCTCGAGCCCTGGCGGGACGGCGTCATCGTGCACCACTACCTGCGGGGCGTCCGCGGCGAGCGGGCCCCGCGCGACGTGGGGGCGCGCCACACCCGACGCTGGAAGGCGGCGGTGCACGCCCTCAAGGACCGGCTCGAGGACGTCGCCGACGGCGGTCGTCGTTGAAAGCCACGGGGTTGTAGCCTTCGGCGCATGGCCGACCGCACCGAATCCAGCATCGACATCGACGCCAAGCCGGGCGAGGTGCTCGACGTCATCGCCGACTTCGAGAGCTACCCGCAGTGGGCCACCGAGGTCAAGAAGGTCGCCGTGCTCACCGAGGAGGGCGACGGCTGGGCCGACCAGGTGCAGTTCACGCTGGATGCCGGGGCGATCAAGGACACCTACACGCTCGACTACGAGTGGGACGTCACGAAGAACGGCACCGGCGTCGTCTCGTGGAGCCTGGTCGAGGCCTCCGTGCTCAAGGCGATGAACGGCTCCTACACGCTCGCGGCCAAGGGCAAGGACGCCACGACGGTGACCTACCGGCTCGCGGTCGACGTCAAGATCCCGATGCTCGGGATGCTCAAGCGCAAGGCCGAGAAGGTCATCATCGACACGGCCCTGAAGTCGCTGAAGAAGCGAGTGGAGGGTTAATCCCCCGAGCGGGTCACCCGGCAGCACCATGCGCGTCATCCTCTTCACCGGCAAGGGCGGAGTCGGCAAGACGACCACTGCTGCGGCCACGGCGGTCAGGGCCGCCCGTGCGGGGGTCAAGACGCTGGTCATGTCGACCGATGCGGCGCACTCGCTCGGCGATGCGCTGGCCGTCGAGCTGGGTGGTGTGAACGCTGGACGACCGGTCGAGGTCGAGCCCGGGCTCTGCGCCCTGCAGGTCAGCGCCCCGCACCTGCTGGGCGACTCGTGGAGGGTCGTCCAGGACTACCTGCTGTCGGTGCTCGGCACCCTCGGCATCGACACCGTGGTGGCCGAGGAGCTGACACGGCTGCCGGGCGCAGAGGAGGTCGCGGCCCTGCTCGAGCTGCGCTCGCAGGTCGAGTCGGGGCCGTGGGACCTCGTCGTGGTCGACTGCGCCCCCACCGCCGAGACGTTGCGGCTGCTGGCCCTGCCCGAGGCGCTGGCCTGGCACCTCGAGCGCCTGCTGCCCGCCCAGCGCGGCCTGATCCGCACCCTGCGCCCCGCCGCCGCGGCTGCCGCCGGCGTGCCCTTGCCCGAGCCCGCGGTGATCGACGCGGTGACGGGGTGGCACCGGCAGATGCGCGAGGTCCACCGCATCCTCACGGGCGACCGCACCTCGGTGCGCCTGGTCCTCACACCCGAGCGCGTCGTCATCGCCGAGTCCCGGCGCACCTGGACGTCGCTGTCGCTCTACGGGTTCGTCGTGGACAGCGTCGTGGTCAACCGGGTCTTCCCCGAGGTCGCCTCTGCAGCCGCCGACCAGTGGCGCAGCTCGTGGAACGCCGCCCAGCAGACGGGACTGGTCGAGGTGCGCGAGTCCTTTGCGGGGCTGCCGGTCGTCGTCACGCCCTACCTGGCCGCCGAGCCGATCGGCGTGGACGCGCTCGCCGACCTCGCGGCCGCGCAGCAGGCCGGGGCCGAGGGCGCCACCGAGGACCTGCTCGCACCGGTGGCCCACCGGGGGATGACCGTCGAGCGCCACGACGACGGGTTCGTGCTGATGCTGCCGTTGCCGCTGGCCCATGCGTCCGACCTCGGGCTGCAACGCCGCGACGACGAGCTGCTCGTCGCGGTAGGGGAGCACCGCCGAGTGCTCACGCTGCCCGCGGCTCTGCAACGATGCGTGGTCGAGGGTGCGTCCGTGCGCGGCGGTCTGCTGCGGGTGCGCTTCGTCCCCGACGAGGAGGTGTGGCCCCGTGGCTGAGCACGATCGACCCCCGGTGGGTTCCGTGGCCGAGGAGGCGAGCCGGTTGCTCGACGCCCTGGGTGGGTGGGCCGGTTCCGCCAGTGCTGCGTATGCCGCGTCGGCGCCTCACGACCACGCGCCCCACGACGATGCCCCTCCCGATCGAGAGCCGCACGAACCTGCGCGCGCCGAGACCGCCGACGGCGCGCACCGCGAGGACGGCGCGGACGAACGCGCGGACGGGTCCCCACTCCACGGTGCGAGCCGCTGTGCGTCCTGTGGCGCCGAGAACGGTGTCGGCCAGGCCGTCACCTGCCAGCTGTGCCCGGTCTGCCAGGGGATCGCACTGGTGCGTTCCGTCCGGCCCGAGACGGTCGACCGGCTGGCCGACCTCGCCGGCGCCATCGCGGCGACCCTGCGCGACCTCGCCGACCAGCGACGGGCCGGCGGGCAGTCGACCGGCGCTCGCCCGGGTTCCGGCGCTTCGAGCAGCACCCGGGTCCAGGACATCCGGATCGACACCGACGACGAGTCGGCGGAGACGCCGTGAGCGTCACCATCGGCGTCGACATCGGTGGCACCAAGATCGCGGCGGGCGTTGTGTCGGCGACCGGTGAGATCCTCGCCCGGGCGCGGCGGGAGACCCCGGCCCACGACCCCGACCAGATCTCCCGCGACGTCGCCGCCGTGGTCGCCGAGCTGCAGGCGGGGCGCACCGACGTCCGGGCCATCGGGGTCGCATGTGCGGGCTTCATCGACCGCACCGGCTCGCGGGTCCTGTTCGCCCCCAACCTGGCGTGGCGCGACGAGCCGATGAAGCTGCGGCTCGAGGCGATCGTCGACCACCCGGTGACCATCGAGAACGACGCCAACGCAGCCGCCTGGGGTGAGTTTCGCTTCGGTGCCGCATCGGAGGCCGACGACATGGTCCTCGTGACCGTGGGCACTGGCATCGGGGGTGGGGTCGTGGTCGACTCACGGCTCGTGCGCGGCGGCTTCGGCATCGCCGGCGAGCTCGGGCACATGCGGGTCGTGCCCGACGGGATCCGGTGCGGTTGTGGCAACCGCGGCTGCTGGGAGGTCTACGCGTCCGGCAACGCCCTCGTGCGCGAGGCGCGAGAGCTCGTGGCCTCCGGAGCCCTGCAGGCCGCGGCCATCGCGGAGGCCTGCGGTGGAGACCTGGCGACCCTCAAGGGCGCTGACATCACGAACCTGGCCCAGGCCGGCGACCCCGCGGCCATCGAGCTCATCGCCGACCTCGGCCGCTGGGTGGGCGAGGGTGTGGCGTCGGTGGCGGCCGTCCTCGACCCCGAGCTCATCGTCATCGGCGGGGGAGTCGTCGCGGCGGGGGACCTGCTCCTCGAACCCGCGCGCGCGGCATACGGCCGTCAGCTCACGGGGCGCGGCCACCGGCCGGTGGCGCCCATGGTCGAGGCCTCCCTCGGCAACGACGCGGGTCTCATCGGCGTCGCCGCACTGGCCGCCGAGGGGGTCGGCGCGTGAGCGGGCAGCTGGCCGTCGGCATCGACATCGGGGGCACCAAGGTCGCCGGTGGCCTGGTCGACGAGCAGGGCGCCGTCGTGGGCCGCGCGCGACGCGACACCCCGCACCGCTCCAAGAGCCCCGGCGTCGTCGAGGACACGATCGTCGAGGTCGTGACCGAGCTGCTCGACTCCGCGCCCGCACCGGTGGTCGGTGTCGGCATCGGGGCCGCGGGGTTCGTCGCGGCCGACCGCAAGACGGTCGCCTTCGCGCCCCACCTGTCGTGGCGTGACGAGCCGCTCGAAGCCAACCTGCAGCGCCGGGTGCCGGTGCCCATCTCGGTCGACAACGACGCCAACGCGGCGGCCTGGGCCGAGTGGAGGTTCGGCGCAGCGCAGGGGGAGTCGCACGTCGTCATGGTCAACCTCGGCACGGGAATCGGCGGCGCCCTGATCCTCGACGGTGCCATCATGCGCGGCCGGTTCGGCATCGCCGGCGAGTTCGGGCACATGCAGGTCGTGCCCGGCGGGCAGCGCTGCGAGTGCGGCAACAAGGGCTGCTGGGAGCAGTACGCCTCGGGCAACGCGCTCGTCCGCGAGGCCCGGACGCTCATGACCGCGAACAGCCCGATGGCGACGGACCTGCTGGACCGCGTCGACGGCGACCCCGGTGCCCTCACCGGGCCGATGATCACGCAGGCCGCCCAGGAGGGTGACCCGACGGCCACCGAGCTGCTCACCGAGATCGGGCAGTGGCTGGGGGTCGGGATCGCCAACCTGGCGGCGGCCTTCGACCCCGGCGTCTTCGTCATCGGGGGCGGGGTCAGCGCGGCGGGCGACCTGCTGCTCGACCCGGCGCGCACGACCTTCCGCCGACACCTCACCGGCCGTGGCTACCGCCCCGAGGCGAGGATCGTCGCGGCGGCCCTCGGCAACGACGCCGGACTCATCGGAGCGGCCGACCTGGCCCGCCATGACGCCGCCGAGCGGGATGCGCCTGCATGAGCACGATGCGCGTGGCGTCCTACAACCTCAAGGACTTCACCCTCGACCGGGCCGCGGCGGCGCGCGTCGTCAGGGCCATCGACCCCGACGTCCTGTGCCTGCAGGAGGTGCCGCGTCGGCTCGGTGCGAGCTGGCGGGTGTCGGCCTTCGCGGCGGAGTGCGGCATGTACTGGTCGGGCCGGCACCGCGGCAGTGGCGGCACGACGATCTTCACATCGCTGCGGGTCCAGGTGACCGAGTCCCGTCACCACCGACTGCGCGTGGCCGCGCTGCAGCGCACCCGCGGGTATGCCGTGATCCGCGTCGCGCCCGCGGGTCACGAGCCGCTCGTGGCCGCGTCGGTGCACCTCAGCCTCGACGCGGCCGAACGCGAGCGGCACGCCGGGCAGATCCTCCAGACCGTGTCCGGCGGTGGGCCGGTGCTGCTCGCGGGTGACCTCAACGAGACCGAGTCCGGCAAGGCCTGGCGCCTGTTCGCCGCACCGCTGCGCCTGGTCTCGCCGACGACCCCGACCTATCCGGCCAAGGCGCCCCGGCGGGTGCTCGACGTCATCTTCGGGTCGCCGGACCTGGTCGTCCTCCCGCACCGCGACGTCGCGCTCGACGAGGGCGACCTGGTGGCGGCCAGCGACCACCGTCCGACCTGGGTCGACGTCGACCTCGACCCCACGCCGGTGCCGACCGCCGAGACCGAGACCGGGCCGGCGGTGGCCGAGTCCGTGGTCGCGGCCGCGGAGGAGGGTGCGCAGGAGGGCGCGCTGGGGGGTGCGGAGGAGGGCGCCGAGCGCGCGGGCGCCGCGCGGCAGGATGCGGGGCAGGATGCGGGGCAGGAACAGGCCTGAGGCGGCCGGACCCGAGCTAGACGCGTGCCCCGTTGTCGGGGTCGTCCTCGTCGCGGCTGTGCGGCTGGCGCAGCACGAGCAAGACGAACCCGCCGGCGATCATCCCGAGGGCGCCCAACGTCCACCACCCGCTGACGTCGGGGCGGAAGAGCACCAGCCACAGGAGCAGCAGGGGCCCGCCGACCAGGCCGGCGACGATGCCCCAGAACGACAGGTCCTCCTGCGGGGGCAGGGGAGCGGTGGGGCCCGGGACGAAGTGGTCGTCCTCGTCGTCGAGCAGCTCGATCGGGTCGACGACGTCGGCGGACTCCTCGCCACCCGGTGCCTGCTCGGCACCGCGCCAGACGACGAACGGACGGATCGGGGGCGGGTTGGTCGGCGACGGCCGTAGCGGCGAGGGGTTGGTGACGGGTCGACCCGGGGGCGCTGTCCGCTCGTCAGGGTCGGTGCGTCCGTCGAGGCTCTCGAGGGCGGCGGCATCCGTGCGCGCGCTGCCCGAGCCGGCGGCCCCGGCCTCCGGACCGACCGGATCGGGGAGTGACTCGACCTCGTCCCACCGGGCGATGATGTCGGCGAACTCGGCGTCCACGTCCCTGTCGCCCATGGGATCCCCTCTGCCTCGGCCCGTGCGATGAAGTCCATCGACGGGTCAACGATACGCGGCACCTGTGCCAACGTGGCAACCAGCGCGGGCACGGGTGCCGTAGAGTTCACGGCACGAAGGGGAGGTGCTGCGTTTGTTCTACTGGGTGCTCAAGACGGTCGTTCTTGGCCCGATCCTCAAGCTGCTCTTCCGCCCGTGGGTGGAGGGTGAGGAGAACATCCCCGAGGACGGTGCCGCGATCTTCGCCAGCAACCACCTGTCCTTCTCCGACTCGATCTTCCTGCCCCTGGTCGTGTCCCGGCGGATGACCTTCCTCGCGAAGTCCGACTACTTCACCGGCCGCGGGCTCAAGGGCCGGCTGACCGCCGCGTTCTTCAAGGGCGTCGGACAGCTGCCGGTCGACCGTTCCGGCGGCCGCGCCGGCGAGGCGGCGCTGCGTTCCGGCCTGAAGGTCCTGCGCCGCGGCGAGCTGCTCGGCATCTACCCCGAGGGCACCCGCAGCCCCGACGGCCGCCTCTACCGCGGTCGCACCGGCGTCGCCCGGATGGCCCTCGAGGGTGGGGTCAAGGTGCTGCCCGTGGCGATGATCGGCACCGACAAGGCCCAGCCCACCGGCACCAAGATCCCCAAGCTGATCCGGATCGGCGTCAAGATCGGCAAGCCCCTGGACTTCTCGCGCTACGAGGGCATGGAGGACGACCGCTTCGTCCTGCGCTCGATCACCGACGAGATCATGTACGAGCTCATGCTGCTCTCGGGCCAGGAGTACGTCGACATGTACGCGACGTCCATGAAGGACCGCATCCTCGCCGCCGCCAAGACCAAGGCGCGCGAGCTGCAGGAGGCCGCCCTCCCGGGGCAGGCCGCGAAGGAGCTCGAGGAGGCACTCGACGCCGGCGACGACGAGGGGTCCCGCCGCTCCCGGCCCACCTCCGGCGTCGACGACGCCACGGCGGACATCGACGAGGACACCGCCGCCGCTGACGCCGAGGGTGACGGCGAGGCCCCCGGGGGCCGCCGCGCCGCGAGCTGACCCCAGCGGCGTCCGTGGCCCGACCCCTGTGGTTGTCCGCGCGACCCGCGTCCGTCGCGCCCGGCTCCCAGCCGGAGGTCGTGTCGGCCTTCTGGAAGGGCATCGACGCGTTCCGCCCCCTTGCACTGCTGTATGCCGCCTACCTCCTGTGGGACCGGCCCCAGGACCTCCTGCGCCCGGCCGTCGCGTGGGGCGTCCTCGGGGTGCTGGCCGCCTGGACCGTGTTCCTCGTGGTGTACCGACAACGCCGGGCGTGGGTCGTCGTGACCGAGCTGCTGCTGGCGGCGGCCGCCGTCCTGGCCACCCGGCTGGTCGACTCGCCCGAGGCGATCGAGGCCGGTGGGCGCACCCTGCCCGCCATCTGGCCGGCAGCCGGCGTGGTCTCGGCCGCCGTCCTGTTCGGGCGCAAGGGCGGCTTCGCGGCGGCCGTCTTCATCGGTGTGGTCGATGTCGTCGAGGTCGGCAAGGTCAACGGTGGCACGGTCAACAACATCGTCCTGCTGCTGCTCATCGGCACCCTCATCGGCTACTCCTGCGACCTGGCCCGCGAGGGACACGCCAAGCTGCGCGCTGCCCTCGCGCTGGAGGCGCAGGTCCGCGAACGCGAGCGCCTCGCGCGCACCGTTCACGACGGCGTGCTGCAGACGCTCGCCTTCATCAACCGCCGCGGCACCCAGCTCGGGGGAGAGCCTGCCGAGCTCGGCGCCATGGCTGCCGACCAGGAGCGGCTGCTGCGCGCCCTGGTGAGCGGCAGCGCCGCCGAGACCGAGGTGGTCGTGACCGGTGAGGTCGACCTGCGCCAGCAGCTCGGACGCTACGCGGGCGGACAGGTGCACCTCGTGGCGCCCGCCGACCCCGTGATGCTGCGCACGCGGGTGGCCGGCGAGCTGGTGGCCGCGGTCGCCGCCGCGCTGGACAACGTCCGGGTGCACGCCGGTGACAGCGCCCAGGCGTGGGTGCTCGTCGAGGACGAGGGCGACGAGGTCGCCCTCACGGTGCGTGACAACGGCGTCGGTATGCCGCAGGGTCGCCTCGAGGAGGCGGCCGCGGCGGGTCGGCTGGGCGCCGCGTCGAGCATCCGCGGCAGGCTGGCCGACCTCGGTGGCACGGCGGAGTACACGGCCCGTGAAGGGGCAGGCGTCACGGTGCGCATGAGGGCGCCGAAGGTGGGACCGGACGATCGTGGAGGAGCGAGATGAGCAACGTCGAGCAGGGCACGGACGCCGCGGGTGCGGCCCCCCACGAGGACGGCGTGACCGTGGTCGTGGCGGACGACCACCCGCTGTGGCGTGACGCGGTGGCGGGCGACCTCGCGGAAGCCGGCATGACGGTCCTCGCGACCGCGGGCGACGGGCCCTCGGCCGTCAACCGCACCAAGGCCACCCGGCCCCAGGTCCTCGTGCTCGACCTCAACCTGCCCGGCATGCGCGGTCACGAGGTCTGCGCTGCCCTCGGGTCGCTCGAGACCCGCGTCCTGGTCCTGTCCGCCAGCGGGGAGCAGCAGGACGTCCTGGAGGCGGTCAAGGCGGGTGCCACCGGCTACCTGGTGAAGTCGGCCTCGCGCGAGCAGATCGTGGCTGCCGTCCGGGCCACCGCACGGGGCGACGCCGTCTTCACCCCGGGGCTGGCCGGTCTGGTGCTGGGGGAGTTCCGCAAGATGTCCAGCCAGCCGCCGTCCGACCCGTCACGACCGATCCCCGAACTGACCGAGCGCGAGACCGAGGTGCTCAAGCTCGTCGCGACGGGCATGTCCTACAAGGAGATCGCGGCGGACCTGTTCATCTCGCACCGCACCGTGCAGAACCACGTCCAGAACACGCTCGGCAAGCTGCAGCTGCACAACCGCATCGAGCTCGTGCGGTTCGCCATCGCCAAGGGCCTGGACACCCCCGAGGCCTGAGGGTCACTCGCGCCTGGCGACCATGACCCAGTCGGCGTCGCCAGCGTCGTTTGCCCCGGGTGGGCGCAGGCGGGTCGCGCCGCTGGTGGCGTGGGCGCCCGCCCCGACCTCGCGACCGGACGTGGGGTCGTACCACGTCACCTGCACCCGGCTGCCGCCCAGCGCCGAGAGGTCCAGGGCCACCTCACCGCCCCGCGGCAGGTAGAGCACCGCCTCGCCGGTCTCGGGGCTGAAGGCCGCGACGGGGTCGTCCGTGTCCGAGCCGGCACCCTCGAGGAGGTCGCCCGTCAGGTCCGGGCACAGCAGCCACCACCGCATCCTGGTGAGGAGGGCCGAGAGCCGGTGGATGCCTTGTGTCCCGGGGGAGTCCAGCGCCTGGCGCCAGCTCTGGGTGCCCGTGCCCTCCTTGGTCCCGAAGCTCCACATCGGGTCGTTGCCGAACACCTGCCCCCCGGCGCCGCCGAGCACTGCCTGCCAGGCCTGCCGGCGCAGCCCCGCGGCGTCGATGCCCGACTCGTTCTCGTAGACCGCTTCCACGAGGAAGAAAGGCCGGTGCGACGACTCGAAGGTCGAGTGCACCTCGGACAGGACGTCCTCGCCGGTGTAGACCGTCTCCACGTCCAGCCATGCCCGGGTCCCCCAGCGGTCGGCGATGGGCTTGTTGCGCTTGGAGTGGTAGGTCTGCAGGGCCTGCGGGTCCTTGGCGGCGATGCCTTCCGCGATGGCGTCGACCAGTCCCTGGTCGGGGACGTCGTAGTCGCCTCCCTGCACCCACAGGATGTGGTCGTTGCCGGCGTAGCGGGCGCCCACCCACTCACCCCAGCGCCGCAGCCGCTCGGGCCCGGCGGCGACCATCTCGGGGTACCACCCCTCGTCACCCCCGTCATACCCGGCGTAGGCGGGCGTCAGCAGCACGAGGAACCCCAGCGCTGCGGCCTCGTCGAGGATCTGGTCGGCGTGCCGGAAGTACGCCTCGTCGGCCTGCCCGAAGGCGGAGCCGACGAACGGGGCGACACCGTCGACGTTCGACGGGGCGTTGCTCGCGAACTGGTGCTCGACGAGGTTGACCAGCACCGTGTTGAAACCCGCTGCCTTGCGGGCGCGCAGGTAGTCGCGGGCTTGCGGCACCGAGAGCTCGGCGACGAGGGACCACGCGGCGTCGCCCACGATGAGGAACGGCTGGTCCGCGGAGTCGACGAGGTWGGGACTGTCGGCTTTGGCGGAGAGGGGGAACGCCGGAGCGGAGGCGGCAACGGTGGTGGGCCCGGCCGGTGTCGCGCCGGTGCTCGAGACGGAGCCTGACGGTGTCCCCGAGCTCGACGACGTGGTCACCGGGGCGGACGCGGAGGGCGTGGTGGACGTGCGCGTGCACGCCGGGTCCTGCCGCACCGGCCCACCCGCGCACGCCGACGTGAACGCCCCCAGTACGAGTGCCACGGCGAGCCACCTTTTCGGTCGTGAGGCCACCTCGTCGAGCGTAATCGCCCGGAGGGTCGCGCGACCGTGGTTTCGCCGGACGTCCGCGGACCGCTGGCGGTGCCCGCGATCTGGGCCGTGGCACGGTGTGGTGGTCGCGACACCTATCCTTGAGCGGTGAGCACGACGCACCATGACGTCCTGGCCAGCCTCGCTGCTGGCGCCGACCTCCCGGCTGCCCAGCAGCCGGACTGGCCGGATGCCGCGCGCCTGCAGGCCGCGGTGGCGGAGCTCGCGTCGTATCCGCCCCTGGTGTTCGCCGGTGAGTGCGACGTCCTCAAGACCCGCATGGCCGCCGCGGCCGAGGGCAAGGCCTTCGTGCTCCAGGGCGGCGACTGCGCCGAGACCTTCGCCGCGGCGACGGCCGACAACATCCGCGACCGGGTCAAGACGATCCTGCAGATGGCGGCGGTCCTCACGTACGGCGCCTCGGTCCCGGTGGTCAAGGTCGGGCGGATGGCCGGCCAGTACGCCAAGCCGCGCAGCAGCGGGGCAGAGACGCGCGAGGGGGTGACCCTCCCGGCATACCGCGGTGACATGGTCAACGACTTCGACTTCACCCTCGAGTCGCGCACTCCCGACCCGCAGCGGCTGGTGCAGGCCTACCACGCGAGCACGGCCACCTTGAACCTCGTCCGCGCCTTCACCCAGGGCGGCTTCGCCGACCTGCGCCACGTCCACGACTGGAACCGTGGCTTCGTGGCCAACGCGGCCAACAGCCGCTACGAGCGGCTGGCCAAGGACATCGACAAGGCGATGAAGTTCATGCAGGCCTGTGGGGCCGACTTCGACGCGATGCGCACCACGGAGTTCTTCTCTGCACACGAGGCGCTCCTGCTCGACTACGAGCGACCGCTCACCCGGGTCGACAGCCGCACGGGCGAGCTGTACGACACGAGCGGCCACTTCATCTGGGTGGGAGAGCGCACCCGTGACATCGACGGCGCCCACATCGACTTCGTCTCCAAGGTGCTCAACCCCATCGGCATCAAGCTGTCGGCCAAGGCCGAGATCGACGACGTGCTGCGGCTCATCGACAAGGTCGACCCCGACCGCGAGCCGGGGCGCCTGACCTTCATCACCCGGATGGGCGCCAAGACCGTCCGCGACGCGCTCCCGACCCTCGTCGAGAAGATCACGGGTTCCGGTGCCCAGGTCACGTGGATCTGTGACCCCATGCACGGCAACACCTTCGAGTCCGCCAGCGGCTACAAGACGCGCGACTTCGAGGACGTCGTCGAGGAGGTGCGTGGCTTCTTCGAGGTGCACCACGGGCTCGGCACGGTGCCGGGCGGCATCCACGTCGAGCTCACCGGCAACGACGTCACGGAGTGCATCGGCGGCGCCGAGAAGATCCTCGACGCCGACCTCAACAAGCGTTACGAGACGGTGTGCGACCCACGGCTCAACCACCAGCAGAGCCTCGAGCTCGCGTTCCTCGTCGCCGAGATGCTGGCCAAGGACTGACCTCCCGGGCGGCTGCGTCGCCGGGTGACCTCCTAGGCTGGCGGCATGCCTGACGCGCCCGTGGTCGACCTGCTGTCCGATACCCTGACCCAGCCGACCGAGGCGATGCGGGCAGCGATGGCCGGGGCGCCGGTCGGTGACGACGTCTTCGGCGAGGACCCCACGGTGCGCGCGCTCGAGGAGCGGGTGGCCGACCTGCTCGGTCACGAGGACGCGCTGTTCGCTCCGACCGGCTCGATGGCCAACCAGCTCTGCCTGCGGCTGCACGTCGGCCACGGTGAGGAGCTGGTCGCCGACTCGCTCGCCCACGTGCTGCGCGCCGAGATGGGGGCCGCGGCGGTGCTGTCCGGCATCTCGTCACGGTCCTGGGTGGCGCAGCACGGGCTCCTCGACGCGGCGCAGCCGCTGGCCCTGATGATCCCTGACGGGGGCACCTACCAGGTCAACACCCGGCTCGTCGTGGTGGAGAACACCCACAACTTCGGCGGCGGGACCGTCCAGCCGCTCGACCAGATCGAGGCGCTGCGTGCCGGCACGGCATCCCGGGGTGTGGCGATGCACCTCGACGGCGCGCGGCTCTGGAACGCCCACGTCGCGACCGGCGTGCCGCTGGCGACCTACGGCCGGCTGTTCGACACGGTCAGCGTGTGCCTGTCCAAGGGACTGGGGGCGCCGGTCGGCTCGGTCCTCGTCGGGTCTCGCGAGCTCATGGCGGCGGCCCGGGTGTGGCGCAAGCGGTTCGGCGGCGGTATGCGGCAGGTCGGCATCCTCGCTGCGGCCGGCCTGCACGCCCTCGACCACCACGTGGAGCGGCTGGCCGACGACCACGCCCGGGCCCGCCGGTTCGCCGAGGCGGCGGCTGCAGCCGTGCCGGGGTCGATCGACCCCCAGCGCGTGCAGACCAACATCGTGGTCCTCGACGTGTCGGGATCCGGCTGGACGCCCGCTGACTTCGTGACCGAGGCGGGCCGACGCGGCATACGGCTGTATCCGGTGAGCAGCACGGCAGTCCGCCTCGTGTGGCACCTGGACGTCGACGACGCGGGCACCGACCTTGCGGTCGAGGCACTGGTGCCGCTGCTGCGGGACGGGCCTCAGACGTCGTGATGCAGCAGCTCGGCCGGCCGGTCCTCGGCCGCGCTCGCGCCCGAGCGGCGCCCGAGCAGCTCGACGACGTACATGGCTGCCAGGACCATCGCGCCACCGAGCACCATGCGGCCGGTCAGCGACTCACCACCGAGCAGCACCGCGAAGAACGTGGCGAACACCGGCTCCATGGTCATGACGATCGCGGCCCGGGTGGCCGGTAGGTGGGACTGGGCCCAGGTCTGCGCCCACAGGGCCACGGCTCCGGCGACCAGCGCCATGTAGAGCAGGGAGCTCCACTGGCCACCGCCCTGGGGCAGGGTCACGCCGCCGGGCACGGCTGCCACGAAGGTCACCCCGGCGATCACGAAGGCCTGCACGGTCGCGAGCCCGGTGGCTGACTCGGCGGTGGAGTACCGGCCGAGCCCCACGATGTGCAGCGCGTAGAGCCCTGCGGACGCCAGCGTGACCGCCTCGCCGTAGCCGATCGACAGCCCGCGCAGCGACAGCACCGCCAGCCCGGCGGTCGCGAGCACCACTGCGGCCCAGGTCGTGCGCGAGATCCGGTCCCGCAGCAGCACGGCGCCGAACAGGGGCGTCAGCACCACGTAGGTGCCGGTGACGAAGCCGGAGACCGAGGCGGAGGTGTGCTCCAGACCCACCGTCTGCAACAGCTGGGCCAGGCCGTAGAGCACCCCGAGCCCGACCCCGGTGAGCACCTCGCGACGGGACAGCGCCATCGTGTGCCGGTGGAAGACTGCGAACATCACGACGGCGGCGATCGCGAACCGCACCGTCAGGAAGTCTGCCGACGGGACGTGGGCCACGAGGTCCCGGATGAGGAAGAACGTCGAGCCCCAGACGGCCGTGACCGAGACGAGCAGCAGCGTCGCGAGGCGGCTCGCGGGGAGGGAAACGCGCACCGAGGGGTCAGACCGTGATGATGGTGACCATCGAGCCCTTGGGCGCATCGGAGCCCGGGCCAGGGTCGGTGTTCTGGACCGTGCCGAAGTTGAGTCCCGGCAGCGCCTGGCGCACCTGGGTCTGGAACCCGGCGGCCTTGAGGATCTGCTCGGCCTCAGCCACCTGCTTGCGGCGTACGTCTGGCACCTTGACCATCTCCGGCCCCTTGGACACGACCAGCGTGACGGATTCCCCCCTGAAGAGGGTGCCGCCGGACGGGCTCTGCGAGATGACGCTGCCCTTGGCGACGTCGGTGCTGAACTGCTGCTCGGTGGCGTCGACCTCGAGACCGGCCTTGGAGAGCGCGTCGACCGCGTCGGCGGCGGGCTTGCCCGTGAAGTCGGTGACCTTGATCGGTTCACGGCCCTTGCTGACGACGAGGGCCACCTTGTCGCCGCGCTTGAGGGGCGTGCCCGCGGCGGGGGCGACGCCGACCACGAGGCCCTGGGGCACGGTCTCGCTGAAGGCCTCGGTGGTCTTGCCGACGATGAGCTTGGTCGCGGTGATCTGCTCGCTGGCCTCGGCCTTCGACTTGTTGACGACGTTGGGCACGGCATACCGCTCCGGGCCCTTGGACACCGTCAAGGTGACCTCGGTGCCGCGGCCGACCTGCTGGCCCTGACCCGGGTTGCTCGTCATGACCTGGCCCTTGGGGGTGGTCTCGTCGAAGGCCTCGACCTGCTTGGCGTCGAGGTGCGCAGTCGTGAGCGCGCGCTGGGCCTGTGCGTAGCTCAGGCCGACGGTGCGCGGCACCGTGGTGGGGGAGCCGGGTCCACCGATGAACCACCACGCGGCGACGCCCGCAACGAGGGCGAGCGCGAGGGCGGCACCGAACCAGCCCCAGAGCCTGCGCCCGTCGTCGTCGTCTCGCGACGGGCGCACGGTCGGCGCCGTCGGCGTGTGGTCGATCGGCAGCGCCACCGGTGGGCGGGTGCGCGGCGGGCTCGTGGGGGACGAGGCGGGTGCCGGCGCCGACGGGTCGGACACCGGCAACGCGCTCGTGCGCTCGACGGCCACCGTGCTCACGCCACCCTCGAGGGCAGCAGGCCCCTCGGGTCGGCGGTCGAGCTCGGTGGGGGTGAGCATGGACCGGGACCTGCGCACCTGGGCCAGGAAGTCGTCGGCGTCACTGGGCCGGTGGTCGGGGTCGCGCGAGGTGGCCAGCGCCACGAGGGCGTCGAGCTCGGTGGGCACGGACGGGACCTTGGAGGACGGCGCGGGGACCGAGCCGTGGACGTGCTGGTAGGCGATGTGGATCGGGGTGTCGCCGGTGAAGGCCTTCTGGCCGGTGAGCATCTCGAACAGGATCAGCCCGGCGGCGTAGACGTCGCTGCGGGCGTCGGCGATGCCGCGCTCGACCTGCTCGGGGGACAGGTAGGCCACGGTGCCGAGCAGCACACCGGTCTGGGACGCGCTGGTCTGGGTGCTGACCGCGCGGGCGAGACCGAAGTCGGCGACCTTCACGGTGCCGTCGTCCTCGCGCAGGATGACATTCTCGGGCTTGACGTCGCGGTGGATGATCCCGCCACGGTGGGCCGCACCCAGGGCCTGCAGGACGGGCCCCATGATGTCGAGCGCCGCACGGGGGGTGAGCGGGCCCTCGGCGCGCATCACCTCGCGCAGGGTCTGCCCGGGGACGTACTCCATGGCCAGGAACATGGTGCCGTCGTCCTCGCCCTGGTCGAACACCGCCACGACGTTGGGGTGCGACAGCCGGGCCGCGGACCGGGCCTCTCGCCGGAACCGGCTTGCGAAGCCGTCGTCGGAGGCCAGGTCGGCACGCAGCACCTTGAGCGCGACCTCGCGGTCGAGCCGGGTGTCGAGCGCCAGGTAGACCGACGCCATACCGCCGTCGGCAATGTGCGACAGGACGCGGTAACGCCCGTCGAGCACACGCCCCAGCAGGGACTCGGTCACACCGGAAGACACCCGCAAAGTGTAGGAGGTCAACGTGGGCTTTCCGTGCAGGCGGGTCCGGGAGGGGTCCGGCAGGGCTGCCGTACGGGCAGGCCGGTGTCCGGGGAGTCCGCCTGGCGGACGTCACATGCGGGCGCGGTGGGCCTTGATGGCGGCGACATAGACCTTGGTGTCGGCGTACATCCCGTTCTTCGTGACGGAGTACAGCCCCTGGTAGTAGCCGGCGATGGCCTTGTCGAGACTCGGTGCCGACCGGGTGAGGCTGCGCAGGATGACCACGCCGGCGGTGATGTTGTCCTGCGTGTTGAGCAGGTTGAGGTGGCGACCGGCCATCTGGGAGGCCCACTCGCCGGACGAGGGGATGACCTGCATGACGCCGATCGCGTTGGCCACCGACACCTGCCGCTGGTTCCACCCCGACTCCTGCCAGCCGACGGCCAGCGCGAGCTTGGGGTCGACACCGTGGCGCCGCGCGGTGGCGACGATCATGGCCTTGGTCTGGCTGCGGCTCGGGACCGACCGGGCAGCGAGGGCGGCGCGGTTGCGGTTTGCGGCGCCCACGATGCTGGCCGGGTAGGTGCGGCCGGCGAAGGTGTTGGCACTGGACGCCGTGGCGGCCTTGGCGGGGATGCGCACCTTCTGCCCGACGAGGATCACCGAGGAGGCCGACAGCTTGCTGGCCTTGAGGAGGGCTGCGAGGGTCACGCCGTGACGCACGGCCACAGCGCTGAGGGTGTCACCCGACCGCACGGTGTAGGTCGTGCCCGCGGCGGCGGCCCGGGCGGCGGCCGAGGTCGCGGTTCCCCTCACGCGGAGCTTCTGCCCCGGGTGGATGATCGAGCGCGAGCTGAGGTGGTTGAGCGAGTAGACGCTCGACAGCGGGGTCCTGGTGCGCTGGGCGACGGCAGTCAGGGTGTCGCCGCTGCGGACTGTGTAGGTGGTCGTGCCGTAGCCACCGGAGGGGCCGCGAGAGGGCGAGGCCGAGGCGGTGGCGCCGACACCGGGGATCCGCAGCTTCTGCCCGGCGTGGATCACCGAGCGGGTCGACAGCTTGTTGGTCTTGAGCAGGGAGGCGAGCGACACCCCCTTGCGCGCGGCGATGTGGCTCAGGGTGTCGCCGCCCCGCACGACGTAGGTGGCC
>NZ_JBFUEO010000041.1:0-26163 GCF_056403935.1 Pedococcus sp. P2_E4
TCGGCGGCCTTGTTGCCGTTGATCTCGACGTCCTCGATCCGCACGCCGGTGGCGCTGTCGGAGACCTTGATGACGTTGTAGGAGCTGGACGAGATCTTGCTGCGCTTGACCACGACGTTGGAGGCGTTGATGGTCAGGGTGCCGGTGATGTTGTAGCCGTCGATGACCGCTCCGGCGGTGGACACGGTCATGCCACCGGAGGGCTTGAGGGTGACCCCGGCGGGGACGCCGGTGTTGGCGTCAGCCGGGAACGCTGTCGTGCTGGGCGACGGGGTCGCGGTGGCTGTGGTCGACGAGGTCGCGGTGGTGGTGGTCGACGGCGGCGGTGGCGGCGTGGTGCTCGTCGTGCTCGACGGCGTGCTCGTCGCGTGCGGCTTGGGGTACCAGGTGCGCTTGGGCTGCGACGTGCGCGGGGCGCCGATGGCGACCACGGGCTGCACGGACGTGAGCGTCACCTCGTGGGCGGCTCCGGCGTGTTGGGCGCCGACCGTCCCTGCTCCGACACCGACGGCGCCGACAGCGCCAACGGCCAGGGCGGTGGCACCGGTGAGCAGGGGGAGAAGAGGGACCTTGATCTGTCGAGTCATCTGCAGGGGGCCTTCGGGTTCTCATCGGGTGCGCCCCTGGGTGCACGGTGGTGCCGGCTCCAGAGGGGGAGCTGGCGTCGTGGCGCACGGCCAGCAACCGGATCGGTGCGTTGCTCGCCACGAGATAGAACCGTCGGAAACCGCAGTCGTGACGGCCCGCCCGGAGCGACACCGGGAGAGCCCGTGAGGAGTGTGACTAGCGGTCGGGCCTCATGGCGCGGGGACCGGTGACCAGGCCGTCCCAGTCCCAGCGCGGCATACCGAGGCCGTCGGGGACCTGCGAACCCTCGGGGGCGTAGGCGTTGACGTCCGCGACCGCCCACTCCATGTAGGCGCGCAGCGCCGCCCGGAACTCCGGGTCGGACGGCAGGTCGACGTCGTCGGCCGCGGCCACGAAGCACTCGACGAACCGTGGGCCGAGGTCATGCATGCCCGGCCCGTTGCCGGCGTGCATCCGCAGCATGCGGCTCTGGTCGCTGCACTCGGCTGTGAACCGTGGCGGGCCGCCCAGCGCCTCGGCCCAGTAGGCCGCGAGCCGCTCGACGTGCTGCGGGTGCTGGCCGGGGTGCGAGAACGGGTGGTTCAGCTCGGGATCGGCGAGGCATCGCGCGTGGTGCGCCCGGGCGAGAGCGAGGAACGCCTTGTCGCCGCCTGCGAACTCATAGAGTGTCGGCCGCACCCGGGCAGAGTCGCACGGGGGACCTCAGGAGTGTCAAGCACGCGCGAGGGTCATAGGGTGATCCTCGACCCGACGAAAGGACTCTCCGTGCAGCCGCAGGTGATCGCCGGACGCTACGAGGTGCTTCGCGCCATCGGTTCCGGAGGCATGGGCACCGTCTGGCTGGCCATGGACAACGTCCTCGGCCGCGAGGTAGCCGTGAAGCGCATCGGTGCGCTGCCGGGCGATCCTGCCGCGGCCGCACGGGCCATGCGCGAGGCGCGGATCGCAGCCTCCCTCAACGACGCCAACACGGTCGGCGTCTTCGACGTGGTCGACGAGGACGACGCCCACTGGCTCGTCATGGAGTTCGTCAACGGCCAGAGCCTCGCCGAGCAGATCCGCGACGAGGGCGCACTGCCGCCCACCCGGGTCGCTGCCATCGGCGCCGCCGTCGCGGGTGCGCTTGCGCGGGCCCACGAGCGCGGCATCGTGCACCGCGACATCAAGCCCGGCAACATCCTCATCGACCAGGCCGGCACGCCCAAGATCAGCGACTTCGGCATCGCCCGCGCGACTGCCGACGACCAGCTCACCCAGACCGGCTTCATGACCGGCACCCCGAGCTACCTCTCTCCCGAGCTCGCCCGCGGTGGCGACCCCACGTCGGCGTCCGACGTGTGGGCGCTGGGTGCGACGCTCTACAGCGCGGTCGAGGGCCAGCCTGCCTTCGCCTCGGAGGCCAACCCGCTCGCCACGCTGCAGAACATCGCGGCCGGGAACGCCCGCCCGATGGAGCTCGCCGGCCCACTCTCCGGCGCCATCGCCGCGATGATGGACCGCGACCCGCAGCGGCGCTGGGACATGGACACCGCTGCCCGCCGGCTCGGCGACATCTCCCGCGGCGACACGACCCTCGCGATGCCGGCTGGTGCCATCCCCGCGGGGGCCGTCGCGACCGAGCTGATCCCGGAGCCGGTCGAGACCACCCAGCGGGTCGAGACGCCCCAGCGCGTCGAGACGCCCCTCCTGCCGCCGCTGCTGCCGGGGGACCACGAGCCCGACGAGCCCCGCGGTCCGTACCGGGACGACGACGAGCGGCGCAGGAGCCCGTGGATACCCATCTTCATCGCCCTGGTCGTGGCCGCCCTCGCTGCGGCCGCGTGGGCGCTGTGGACCGCCAACAACGAGAAGCCGACGACCCCCACCCCGGGACAGACCGTCACGCAGACCTCCACCCAGACCAAGACCGTCACCCCGTCCACGACCCCGTCGAGCAGCAGCAGCAGCTCGTCGAGCACCAGCTCGTCGTCGACGACCACGACTGACTCGTCGGCCCGCGACAACGCCCAACTCGCGCGTTTCGTCAAGAGCTACTACGGCGACGTGACGGACGAGGGGAAGCGTGACGACACCTTCGCGCAGCTCACCCCGGCAATGCAGGCACGCTCCGGTGGGCGCGATGGCTATGAGGGCTTCTGGAGCCTCATCAAGTCGGTCGACGTCGGCGAGACCCGCGCCGATGCCGGGGCCGGCACCGTCGTCGTCGAGCTGACCTTCAAGCCCAAGGACGGACAGGACAGCAGGGAGGTCCACACGCTCAGCGTCGTGCGCGACGGCGACTCGTGGCTCATCGACCGCGACGCCAGGTCGTGACCCGGTCCGGTGCCTGAAGCCGTCGCCCGCGTCCGACCCGCCATCATCCTGGTGGTGGCGGCCCAGCACGTGCCGACGATCGAGAGCGAGTTCGCCCGCTACGCCCGGGACTACGACGTCCTGACGACCGACACTGCCGATGGCGCCCGGGACCTGGTCGAGCAGGCCATCGCCGCCGCGCAGCCAGTGGCACTGCTCGGCGTGGGCTGGACGGTCCCCGGCACCGAGCGCGGCACGGACCTCCTCGACGAGCTGCACGCGCTGGTGCCCACGGCCCGGCGGATCTGCCTCACGTCACGCGACGACTACAGCGTGTCGCTGCCCAAGCTGCGCGAGGCGCTGGGCCAGGGGCGCCTCGACACCTACCTGCTGGTCCCGCAGGGCCCCCGCGACGAGGAGTTCCACACCGCCGTCACGGAGTACCTCTCCGACTGGGGGTGGACCGCCTCGTCGCCCGAGGTCGAGGGCGTCCAGATCATCGGCTCGAAGAAGGACCCCGAGGTCGCGCGCATCCGCGACTTCCTCGACCGCATGGGCATCCCGCACGGGCTCTACAGCCCCGACAGCGACGTGGCCCGCGAGGTGCTCGCCACGCTCCCGGCCGTGCAGGGCGGAGCGTCACCGGCGCTCCCGGTCGTCACCGCCGGGGTCGTCGGCAGCAAGGAGCCCCTCGAGGGAGCGACCGCCAGGCAGGTGGCCAGGCTCGTCTACGGCTCGCCGCCGAGTGTCGACGACGAGGTCGTCGACCTCGTCGTCGTGGGGTCCGGGCCGGCAGGCCTCGCGGCCGCCGTGTACGGCGCGTCCGAGGGGCTGGAGACCGTCGTCATCGAGTCCGACGCCGTCGGCGGGCAGGCAGGCACCAGCTCGATGATCCGCAACTACCTCGGCTTCCCCCGCGGCATCTCCGGGATGCGGCTGGCCCAGCGGGCCCGGTTCCAGGCCACGCGCTTCGGTGCACGGATCTACACCGGTATCGCCGCCGAGGCGATCGTCCCCGGGGAGCCCGGACAGCCGCACCTGGTCCGCACGGAGGGTGGCGAGCTGCTCGCTCGCGCCGTCGTGATCGCGACCGGCGTGACCTACCGGCGCCTCGGCATACCGGCCCTGGAGGAGCTCGTCGGGATCGGTGTCTACTACGGCGCGGCCACCAGCGCCTCCCGCGGCATGGAGGGTCGCGACGCCTTCGTCGTCGGCGGCGGCAACTCGGCGGGCCAGGCCGCCGTCTACCTCGCGCGGTACGCCAGCAGCGTCACCCTGCTGGTGCGGCGCCCCGACCTCGCGGCAACCATGTCGGACTACCTGATTCGCGAGATCGCCTCCACGTCGCGGATCTCGGTGCGCACGTCATCGCGGGTCGTGGACGGCGGCGGGGCAGGGTTCCTCGAGTGGCTGGACGTGGAGGGGCCCGACGGCACCCAGCGGTTCGATGCGAACGGGTTGTTCCTCCTGCTCGGGGCCGACCCCTGTGGCGACTGGCTGCCCGACGCCGTGGTGCGGGACGAGCGCGGGTTCGTCTACACGGGGCGCGAGGTGCCGATGGAGCTGTGGGTCGGCGGGCGTCCACCGGCCGCGCTCGAGACGACGGTGCCGGGCATCTTCGCCGCAGGTGACCTGCGGGCTGGGTCGATGAAGCGCGTCGCCTCGGCCAGCGGCGAGGGCGCGGCAACGGTGTCGCTGGTCCACGCCTACCTCACCCCCGAACCCTGAGCCGAGCCGGTGAGTCGGCGCCTCCGAAAACCATTGGCGCGCAACGCCTCGACGAGCCTACCGTCGAAGCCATGCAGATCCGTCCGCTCAACCCGCACGACGAGGCCGAGCTCGCCCGCTTCCACGAGATCGGTGACGTCGCCGAGCGCTTCGAGCGGGAGTTCGCCGCGAACTGGACGCTGGACGAGCTGCGCGTCGAGCTGACCGAGGACGACCCGTCGGAGCGCAAGGATGCGGTCGTCGCCGTCGACGGCGACGAGATCATCGGCGCCGGCATGGCCTTCTCGGCTCTCACGGACAACCTGCACCTGTCCTGGCTGGCGCCGTGGGTCGAGCCGCAGTACCGCCGTCGCGGCATCGGCTCCGCGGTGCTCGCCGAACTGGTGGCGATGTGCCGCGCCGACCACCGCACGGATCTCGTCATGGAGACCTCCTACCCGTTCGCGCGTCGCGAGGACCACCCCTATCGCCGGTTCGCCGAGAAGAACGGGTTCTCGTTGGCCAACACCGAGATCCGTCGCGTGCGCACCCTGCCCGTCGACGACGTCGACCTCATGGCCTTGGCCGCCGAGGCCGCGGAACACCACCGGGGCTACCGCATCGAGACGTTCGAGGACCACATCCCCGACGAGCTCCTGCCGTCGCTGTGCGAGGTCTACAACCGGCTGGCCGTCGACGCCCCCGGCGGTGACCTCACCTTCGAGCCCGAGGCCCTCACGCCTGAGCTCGTACGCGTCCACGACGACCTGCGTCGCAAGCTCGGCCGTCGCAAGGTGTCGACGCTCGCCATCAGCGAGGCCGGCCAGGTCGTCGGCTACAACGACATCGTGATCCCGCCCGGCGACCTGCCGAACGTGTGGCAGTGGGGCACCCTCGTGCACGCCGACCACCGTGGCCGCCGGCTCGGCATGGCCGTCAAGGCCCGGGGCCTGCTCGAGCTGCAGAAGCGGGTCGGCCCGGAGCGCACGCGGATCCTGACCTGCAACGCCGAGCAGAACGGCTACATGGTCTCCATCAACGAGCGACTCGGGTTCCGGGCCGTCGAGGTCACGCCGGCGTTCCTGCTGCGCACGTCCTGACCACGGGGGTCGGACGGCGTCCGGGGGACGGCGACGGACGGGGTGTGCCGGGGGGTGAGGGGCCCGGCATACGGTGTGGGCATGCTCGTTGCCTTCTCCGTCGCCCCGTCCGTTGCCGCCGACGATGCCGGCTCGGTGAGCCAGGCCGTCGCGGCCGCCGTCACCGTCGTCCGCGAGTCCGGCCTGCCGCACCGCACCGACTCGATGTTCACCACCGTCGAGGGGGAGTGGGACGAGTGCATGGCGGTGGTCAAGGGTGCCGTCGACGCCGTGGCCGCCTTCGGCCCGCGGGTGAGCCTGGTGCTGAAGGCGGACATCCGCGAGGGGTATGCCGGGGAGCTCACCGCGAAGCTCGAGCGCCTCGAGGCAGCCATCGAGCAGGGCGCCACCCAGTCCGGCTGACGCCGGACCCCAGTCTCGATGCTGGACGTCAGGGGTCGCGCGCGAGCCGGGCGGCTAGCCTGCCCCTCGTGCCGAAACCGATTCGCCTGCCGTTCGACCCGATCACCCGGGCGGCCCAGCTGTGGACCAGGCGCTGGGGGCGGACGTCCCAGCCCCTGGCGATGGCCAGCGCCACCTCGATCATGCGCGTGCAGCAGCTGCTCATCACCGACTACGACGCGATCGTCGGCCGGCACGGGCTGACCTTCGCGCGCTACGAGGCGCTGGTGCTGCTGGCGTTCTCGCGTGACGGGCGCCTCGGCATGAGCAAGATCGGCCAGCGCCTGATGGTCCACCCGACCAGCGCCACCCACATCATCCAGCGCCTCGACGCCCAGGGCTTCGTCGAACGCGTCCCCAACCCCGACGACGGCCGGGGCACCCTGGCCGTGATCACCGCGGCCGGGCGCGACGCCATGGAGGCGGCCACAGCCGACCTCGTCGAGGCGCGCTTCTCACTCGGCATGCTGAGCGCCGCCGAGCACGAGCAGCTGTTCGAGCTGCTGCGCAAGGTCCGCGTCGGCGCGGCCGACTTCGACGCCTGAGTGGTGCTCGCGGACGGTGCTCACGGGGCGTGCTTGGACATTTAGTAGGACGTCCTAGTAAATTGGCCGGCATGGCCGACAACCCCGCACCCACCACCCCCGCGACGAGTGACGGAGCCGCCCGCTGGCAGGCCCGCTACGACGCCGCCCAGGCCAAGGGGCAGGTGCGGGACGCCGACTTCACCACGCTCTCGCAGATGCCCGTCGAGCCCGTCTACGGGCCGGCCGACGGCTCCGAGGTGCCCGAGCGGATCGGCTGGCCGGGCGAGTTCCCGTTCACGCGGGGCCTCTACGCCACCGGCTACCGCGGCCGCACCTGGACGATCAGGCAGTTCGCCGGGTTCGGCAACGCGGTGCAGACCAACGAGCGCTACAAGATGATCCTCGAGCGTGGGGGCGGCGGCCTGTCGGTCGCCTTCGACATGCCCACCCTCATGGGGCGCGACTCCGACGACCCGATGAGCCTCGGTGAGGTCGGCCACTGCGGCGTCGCGATCGACTCGGCCAAGGACATGGAGGTGCTGTTCGACGAGCTGCCGCTCGAGGAGATCACCACGTCGATGACGATCAGCGGCCCGGCGGTCCCGGTCTTCTGCATGTACCTCGTCGCGGCCGAGCGCCAAGGTGTCGACCTGGGTGTCCTCAACGGCACGCTGCAGACCGACATCTTCAAGGAGTACATCGCCCAGAAGGAGTGGCTGTTCGCCCCCGAGCCGCACCTGCGCCTGATCGGCGACCTCATGGAGTACTGCGCCGCCGAGATCCCCGCCTACAAGCCCTTGTCGGTCTCCGGCTACCACATCCGCGAGGCCGGCTCCACGGCCGCGCAGGAGCTCGCCTTCACGCTGGCCGACGGCTTCGGCTACGTCGAACTCGGCCTGTCCCGGGGTCTCGACATCGAGAAGTTCGCCCCCGGCCTGTCGTTCTTCTTCGACAGCCACCTCGACTTCTTCGAGGAGATCGCCAAGTTCCGGGCGGCCCGCCGGATCTGGGCCCGCTGGCTGCGCGACACCTACGGCGCCAAGACCGACAAGGCCCAGTGGCTGCGGTTCCACACCCAGACCGCCGGGGTGTCCCTCACGGCCCAGCAGCCCTACAACAACGTCGTCCGCACGGCCGTCGAGGCGCTGGCCGCGGTGCTGGGTGGCACCAACAGCCTGCACACCAACGCCCTCGACGAGACCCTCGCCCTGCCCAGTGAGCAGGCCGCCGAGATCGCCCTGCGCACCCAGCAGGTGATCATGGAGGAGACGGGCGTCGTCAACGTCGCCGACCCGCTCGGTGGCAGCTGGTACGTCGAGGCGCTCACCGACAAGATCGAGGCCGAGGCCGAGGCGATCTTCGCGAAGATCAAGGCGATGGGCGAGCTCGGCAAGCCCCGCAACGCCGAGGGTGGCGTCGACCACGCCGTCGGACCGATGACCTCGGGCATCCTGCGCGGCATCGAGGACGGCTGGTTCATGTCCGAGATCGCCGAGGCGGCCTTCCAGTACCAGGTGTCGCTCGAGAAGGGTGACAAGAAGGTCGTGGGCGTCAACTGCCACACGGCCTCGGTCACCCACGAGCTCGAGATCCTGCGGGTCAGCCACGAGGTCGAGCGCGAGCAAGTCGCCACCCTCAAGACCCGCAAGACCGACCGTGACGAGGACGCCGTGCGTGCTGCCGTGCGGCACATGGTCGAGGTCGCCCGCACCGACGACAACATGGTGCCGGCGATGCTCGACGCGGTCCGGGCCGAGGCCACGTTGGGCGAGATCTGCGACGCGCTGCGTGACGAGTGGGGCGTCTACCGGGAGCCCGCCCGCTTCTGAGCGCCGGCGCGGGCGGCCAGCCGGTATGCCGGGTGGTCGCCACCTGCTGCTAGACCGGTTCTGCCGCCTCGCGCTGCTCGCGGCGCAGCCGCGCGTACGCGACGTCGGCGAGCAGGGCGATGAGGGCGTCGACGAACTCGTCGTCGGGCTCACCCGTGGCCAGGGCGCGGTGCATGACCGACCCGACGACCACGTCGGCGAGCAGGTCGACGTCGACCATGTCGGGCCGGATCTCGCCGCGCCCGATCGCGCGCTCCACCGAGGTCGCGACGAGGGCGTGCAGCCGCGTGGACAGCGACTCACGCACCTGCCGGCCGACCCCCTCGGGGTCCCGGGCCGACTCCGCCAGCAGCGCGGCATACGCACCGCCGGTGGAGGGGTCGCGCAACAGGCGGGCCGCCTCGCCGATCCCGGCGCGCATGTCGGCCTCGAGCGACCCGTGGTCGTCGACCTCGATCTCGTCGAAGGTCGCCGCGACCGCGTGGACCGCCAGCTCGACCTTCGACGGCCACCGGCGGTAGAGCGTGCTCTTGGCCACGCCGGCCTTGGCGGCGACCAGCTCCATCGACATCCGGGAGACCCCCTTGTCGGCGAGCACGGACCGGGCGGCAGCCGTGATCGCTCGCTCCGTCGCCTCCTCGCGGGGACGGCCGGGAGGACGGGTGCGGCCGTGCCGGATCGGTGAGGTCATCAGGGGTGATCATGCCACTGTGGGCCCGCTCACAGGCGGCACGAGGATTTGGCCCTGCGGGGTGGCCGCGGGCATGGTGGAGGGATGCCGGCAGCAGGGAACCCCCTCGCCGGCCCATCCATTCACGTGAGGAATCAGTACTGTGCCGACCATGGCCAAACGCGCCCTCCTGGCTGCGCTGACCGCGATCGGGCTCGTGCTCCTCGTCATCGGGGCATGGTTCACCAGCCACCTCGGCTCGTCAGGTAGCGCGACGTTCACCACCACCCCGGCGGTGGGCAGTGTCGTCGTGCTCGAGCCGGGCATCCTGAGCCGGGTCGAACGCCCCGTCACCATCACCGCCGTGACATCCGGCGGCGGGCCCGTCTTCCTGGGCGTGGCCGGGCCGGCCGACGCGAAGGCCATCGTCGGCGGCGCGGACCGCACGACGGTCACGGGTGCCCACGTGCGTGACTGGACCCTCACGACCACCCGCTCCGGCGCCGGGCCCGCTCCCGAGCTCGCCGGTGCCGACATCTGGCACCAGGTGCGCGACGGCCGTGGGAGGGTGCGAGCGACCCTCGACGAGGACCGCGCCCCCGAGTCCGTCGTGATCGCCAGGGCGGACGGCTCGGCAGCCGACCTCTCCTCGCTCACCGTGACGATCGAGCGGCGCACCTGGTTCTTCCAGGCGCTGCTGGCCGCCCTCGTCGGCCTGCTCGCCACTGCCGCCGGTGCGGCCGGGCTGTGGCACGAGCTGCGTCACCGCGGGCGCAGCGAGGGTCCCGGCGGTCGCCCCGACGACGCCGACCCCCGCCCCGCGGAGCCTGACCACGAGCCCGAAGCGCGCCCCGGCGGCGCGGAGGTGTCGGCATGAGGTACCCCACCCGTTCCCGCCTTCTGGCCGTCGTCATGGCAGCCTCCCTGTCGAGCGTCATCGGCGCGTGCGGTGCTGGTTCGACCCTCGTGGGTGTGCAGGACCCGCCCAGCGAGACGACCACCACGGCGCCGGTCTCCGAACACAACGCCGAGGAGATTGCGACCCGCGTCCTGGCCAAGGCCGCCGCGGCCGAGTCCGCGCCCGCAGCAGAGGCCAAGCAGCTGCGTGCCGAGGCGATGAGCGGTGCTGCGCTCGCGGTGGCGGGGGCCGCTGACGAGCTCGGCTCGACCCGGGCGCCGGCCAGCAAGCCGGTGACACGTGCCGAGGCGCCCAAGGTGCTGTCCATCTCGCGGGGCACCCAGTGGCCGCGGGTCATCCTGGCGCAGTCCACCGCGGTCAACGGTGCCGCGGTGCTCAACGTCCTCGTGTCCCCGGACGCCAAGACGCCCTTCCGCCTCGAGACGCGGGCCACGATGCAACCGGGCTCGTCCGTGGCGGCACTCGACTCCCTGCGGGACGGGTCGCCGCGGGTCACCGACGGCACGAAGGTCGCCATCGCGCCCGACGAGCTGATGACGCAGTATGCCGCGAGCCTCGCCTACCCCAAGCCCCCCAAGGCGCCCGCGGTGGAGGCCGACGACCAGTTCTCGATGTCGGTGCGCGCCAACGCGGCAGCCCAGGCAAAGTCCTTCGGCAAGCTCGCGACCCTGACGCAGCGGCACYGGGTGCTGCCGGACAACACGATCGCGATCGCGCTCAAGGGCGGCGGCGTCCTGGTCTTCGGCCTCATGGAGCGCACCGACACCATCAAGCTCGCCAAGGGTGGCAAGTCGCTCACACCGAGTGCGGAGTTCCAGCGGCTGGTGAAGAAGAAGTCGCTCAGCAAGAGCGCCCAGCTCAAGTCGTACGAGACCGTGGTCTTCACCGTTCCCGCCAGCGGCCCGGCAGTCGTCGTCGGCGCGGACGAGGTGCTGTTCTCGGCCAAGGGCGCCTGAGCGGTCCGAGCACGCGTGGGAGAGAATCGCCACATGACTGATCAGCCGTCCTCGTCGAGCACCCCCGGACTGCGGGGAGCGGTCGACCTCACCGCCCTCGGCGCCGCCACCCCCGCCGGAGGCCCGGGAGGCCCTGGAGGCCCTGGAGCCGCCTCCGGAGCCGGCCGCTCTGTCACCACGCAGGGCGCCGGCGTGTCCGCAGGCTCACGCCCCGGGGCGGCCGGGGGCGTCCCGGGTCGGACAGGGCTCGTCGTCGAGGGCACCGACGCGACGTTCACCGAGATCGTCAACGCCTCGGTCAGCGTCCCCTCGGTGCTGGTGCTCTGGGCGGCGCAGCTGCCCGAGTCCCGCGACTTCCTCGACACGGTCGTCGACGTCGCTCGGGGTTACGACGGGCGGGTGCAGGTCGTCAGCATCGACGTCGAGGCCAACCCGGGCCTGCTGCGCGCGTTCCAGGTGCAGAGCGTCCCGGTGACGATGGGCCTGCTGCAGCAGCAGCCGGTGCCCCTTTTCGCGGGGATCCAGCCCGCCGACCAGGTCAAGGACGTCCTCGACCAGCTGCTCCAGCTCGCCGTCCAGCACGGCGTGACCGGCCGGGTGGACCTCGGCCCCACGGCAGCCGGCGCAGGCGCTGACGAGGTCGAGGCCGAGGAACCGCCGCTGCCGCCCCTGCACCAGGAGGCCTACGACGCGATCGAGCGCGGCGACCTCGAGGCCGCGGCCACGGCATACCGGCAGGCCCTCAAGGCTGACCCCGCGGACTCGGACGCCGAGCTTGGACTGGCCCAGGTCGGTCTCATGCAGCGCACCACGGGTGCCGACCTCCAGGCTGCCCGCGCCGCCGCCGCCGACAACCCCACCGACGTCGCGGCCCAGACCCTCGTCGCCGACCTCGACGTCCTCGGCGGACACGTCGAGGACGCCTTCCTGCGGCTCATCGACCTCGTCCGGGCGACGACCGGCGAGGACCGTGAGGCCGCGCGCACCCACCTGCTGCAGCTCTTCGCGGTGGTCGGCACCGGGGACGACCGGGTCCGCAAGGCGCGAACCGCCCTGATGAGCGCCCTGTTCTAGGTGTTTGTCGAGGTCTCCACTTTCGCACTCCCCGGTGACTCGACAGGATGGGGTGCATGGCTAACTCGCGAGAGCACCTGATCGGACTCCTGCTGGGAGCGGAGGGCGACTGGCCACGAGCCTTCGAGACCCTCGCCGGACGCCTCGGGGTCCTCACCGGGCCCGATGGCACCGCCCACAAGGTCAAGACCGAACGCGTCACCATCGAGCCGTTCAACCTGCGCGACAAACCACGTCACGACCTGGTGATCGACCGACTGGCCTACTGGTACTACCACCCGCGCGAGTGGCTCAAGAAGGTCGCGCTCATGGACGACGTCTATCTGCTGAACAGCCCGTTCACGTTCCAGTCCATGGAGAAGCACTCCGCCTACTGTGCGCTGCTTCGGCTCGGCATGAACGTCCCCGAGACCGTCCTCGTGCCGTACAAGAACCCCCTCGACAACGTCCGCTGGGCCTACACCTCGGAGAGGTACAACAAGCCCTTCGACCTCGAGGCGATCGCCGACGAGATCGGCTACCCGTTGTTCATGAAGCCGTTCGACGGTGGTGGCTGGCGCGGCGTCTCCCAGGTGAAGAACGTCGAGGACCTGCGTTCGGCCTATGACGACTCGGGCGAGATGTTGATGCACCTGCAGGCGTCGGTGGCGGACTTCGAGGTGTTCGCGCGCTCGCTCACGATCGGGCCCGAGACGATGGTCATGAAGTTCCAGCCCGACCAGCCCATGCACAACCGGTATGCCGTGGAGCACGGCTTCCTGTCCGAGGGCGTGGGCACCGAGGCGATCACCATCAGCCAGACGGTCAACGCGTTCTTCCGCTGGGAGTTCAACTCCTGCGAGATGCTCGTCAAGGACGGCGTCGTCTACCCGATCGACTACGCGAACGCCTGCCCGGATGTCGCGGTGACCTCGCTGCACTACTACTTCCCGTGGGCGATGAAGGCCCTGCTCAAGTGGTCGACGTTCTGTGTGGCCACGGACCGCAAGGCGCGCACGCAGGTGGACACGGGGCCGTGGTTCGAGATCGCCGACGACCCCGAGCTCGACTACGCGGCCAAGCTCGGCGCCTACCAGGGCCTGGCCGACCAGCACTTCGACACCGACCGCTACCGCGAGTTCTGCGACGCGGCGCTGCCGCACCTCGACGAGATGGTGCTCGAGTGGGTCGACTCGGCCGACTTCAAGGACCTGCTCACGCAGACCATCCAGGCCACCTATCCCCAGCACGAGTGGGACAAGTTCGAGGGCCACTTCGGCGGGCTCACCGGCATGTGGGTCAAGGACGAGCAGTCCCGCCTGGGTGCGGGCAGCTCGACGGTCGACGAGACCGTCGTGAGCGGGCCGGCGCCGGCGGTCACAGACTGACCGTGGCCGACGCGACCTGAGGCCGCCGGCCACGAGGGCGGGCGGCCTCAGGATCGGTGCCGGTCAGCAGGCCCTGCACTCCTGCGGGACCTGGTGCCGACGCGCCTCGGGCTGGAGCAGGCGCGGCCTGCGCAGGCCGCGGAGCCGGTCGAGGGTGGCGAGGTTGGGGCCGTGGTCGTCGGTCGATCGCGGGAAAGAGCGCGGGCTGGACTCTCGGGAGCTCTTTGGCGGGGTCATGCTGGGAGCAACGCCGGGCCCGCCAGATCTGTTCCGCCCCAGCCCGATTCACAGCATGGCAGCGCGCGCTGCTGTCAGGAGCGCAGCGCTGCGTCGACCACGTCCTTGGCCTCCGCCTGGACCTGCGCGAGGTGCTCGGGGCCACGGAACGACTCCGCGTAGATCTTGTAGACGTCCTCCGTGCCGGACGGTCGGGCGGCGAACCAGGCGCTCTCCGTGGTCACCTTGAGCCCCCCGATCGCGGCGTCGTTGCCGGGCGCCCGGGTCAGCTTGGCCGTGATCGGCTCGCCGGCCAGTGAGTCCGCCTCGACGTCGTCGGGGGAGAGGGCGCCCAGCTTGGCCTTCTGCTCGCGGTTCGCGGCCGCGTCGATGCGGGCGTATGCCGGGTCGCCGTGCTTCGCGGTCAGGTCGCCGTAGTGCTGGCTCGGCGTCTTGCCCGTGGCGGCCAGGATCTCCGAGGCCAGCAGTGCGAGGATGATGCCGTCCTTGTCGGTGGTCCACGCCCGACCGTCCCGACGCAGGAACGAGGCCCCGGCGGACTCCTCGCCACCGAAGCCGAAGCTGCCGTCGATGAGTCCCGGGACGAACCACTTGAACCCGACCGGCACCTCGACGAGGCGCCCCCCGAGGTCGGCAGCGACCCTGTCGATCATCGATGACGACACGAGCGTCTTGCCGATCGCCGCGCCCTGCGGCCAGTCGGGTCGGGCCCCTCCGAAGAGGTACTGGATCGCCACCGCCAGGAAGTGGTTGGGGTTCATCAGCCCGGCGTCGGGCGTGACGATCCCGTGGCGGTCGGAGTCCGCGTCGTTGCCGGTGGCGATGTCGTACTCGTCCTTGCGGCGGATGAGCGAGGCCATCGCCGACGGGGACGAGCAGTCCATCCGGATCTTGCCGTCCCAGTCGAGCGTCATGAACCGCCAGGTGGGGTCGACGAGTGGGTTGACGACGGTGAGGTCGAGGCCGTGGCGGTCGGCGATCTCGCCCCAGTAGGCGACAGCAGCGCCGCCCAGCGGGTCTGCGCCGATCCGCACGCCGGCGTCCTTGATGCGTTGCAGGTCGAGGACGTTCGGCAGGTCGTCGACGTAGGTGCCCAGGAAGTCGTAGGGCTGCGCCTGCGCTCGCGCCCGGCTGAACGGCATACGACGGACGTCACCGAGCCCACCGGCGATCAGCTCGTTGGCGCGGGCGGCGATCACCGACGTGGCGTCGCTGTCGGCGGGGCCGCCGTGCGGCGGGTTGTACTTGAAGCCTCCGTCGGCCGGGGGGTTGTGCGACGGGGTGACCACGATGCCGTCGGCCAGTCCGGCACCCGACGTGCGCCCTGCGTTGGCCCGGATGATCGCGTGCGAGACGGCGGGCGTGGGCGTGTAGCCGTCCCGGTCGTCGACGAGCACCGTCACGTCGTTGGCCGCCAGCACCTCGAGCGCGGACGCCCAGGCGGGTTCGGACAGCCCGTGCGTGTCGCGGCCGACGAACAGCGGGCCGTCGTAGCCCTGGCCCTTGCGGTAGTCGCAGATCGCCTGGGTCGTCGCGAGGATGTGCGCCTCGTTGAATGCGGTCCTGAGGCTGGAGCCGCGATGCCCGGAGGTGCCGAAGGCGACCTTCTGGTCGAGGTCGTCCGGGTCCGGTTGCAGCGTGTAGTACGCGGTGACCAGGTGGGCGACGTCGACCAGGTCGGAGGGCTCGGCAAGCTGTCCAGCGCGGGGGTCGTTCATCGCGCGTCCTCGGTCTCCACCGGGATGAGGTAGACGGCGGCGAGCTTGCTGACGTGCAGCTCGACGGACCAGGGCTGGCCATCGGCCGGGTGCTCGTGGGCCTCGAGCTCGACACCGGCCTGGCTCGGGCTGCTGAACTCGTCGAACCCGCTGGTGTCGAGCGACACCGTCCAGCGACCGGGCCGGGGGACGCCGAGGCGCAGGTGCCGGTCCATGCCGCCGAAGTTCACGACCACCGCGACCACCGGTCCCTGACGGTCCTCGGTGCCGAAGCGCAGGTAGGAGTAGGTGTTTCCGGTGTTGTCGTTGGCGTTCAGCCACTCGAACCCGGCCGGGTGGGCGTCGAGCGCCCAGAGCGCAGGGTTCTCGCGGTAGACCCGGTTGAGCTCCTTGACCAGGTTGTGCACCCGGTAGTGGGCTGCGTGGTCGAGCAGCCACCAGTCGAGCTGGCGGCCGTCGGCCCACTCGGCCTCCTGGGCGAACTCGCTGCCCATGAACAGCAGCTGCTTGCCGGGGTGGCTCCACAGGTAGGCGAGGAAGGCCCGCACCGTCGCCAGCTGGTCGTAGCGGCCACCCGGCGCCTTGCGCAGCAGCGAGCCCTTGCCGTGCACAACCTCGTCGTGGGAGATCGGCAGCAGGTAGTTCTCGCTGTAGGCGTACATCAGCGAGAAGGTCAGCAGGTTGTGGTGGTACTGCCGGTGGACCGGGTCCTCCTTGAGGTAGCGCAAGGAGTCGTTCATCCAGCCCATGTTCCACTTCAGCCCGAAGCCGAGCCCGCCGCCGGCGGTCGCCTTGGTGACGCCGGGCCAGGACGTGGACTCCTCGGCGATCATGACGATCCCGGGCACCCGCTTGTATGCCGTCGCGTTGGCTTCCTGGAGCAGGTCCACCGCTTCGAGGTTCTCGCGGCCGCCGTGGATGTTCGGGACCCACTCGCCGTCCTTGCGGGCGTAGTCGAGGTAGAGCATCGACGCGACGCCGTCGACGCGCAGCCCGTCGATGTGGAACTCCTCGAGCCAGTAGACCGCGTTGGCGACGAGGAAGTTGCGCACCTGGGAGCGGCCGAAGTCGAAGATGTAGGAGCCCCACTCGGGGTGCCAGCCCTTGCGCGGGTCGGCGTGCTCGTAGAGCGGCAGCCCGTCGAACCGCGCCAGCGCCCACGGGTCCGTCGCGAAGTGACCGGGCACCCAGTCGAGGATCACGCCGATGCCGGCCTGGTGGAGGCGGTCGACGAGGAAGCGGAACTCGTCGGGGCGCCCGAACCGCGCGCTCGGCGCGTAGTAGCTCGTGACGTGGTAACCCCAGGACGGCGGGTAGGGGTGCTCCATCACGGGCATGAACTCGACGTGCGTGAACCCGAGGTCGCGCACGTAGTTGACGAGGTGCTCGGCGAGGTCCCGGTAGCCGTGGCCCCGCCGCCAGGAGCCGAGGTGCACCTCGTAGATGCTCATCGGGGCCTCGTGGGCAGGTGTCTGGGCCCGCTCCGACATCCACGTGTCGTCGCTCCACTCGTAGCGCGACTGGACCACTGACGAGGCGCGGCCCGGCGGCAGCTCGGTCGCCTGGGCCATCGGGTCGGCCTTCTCACGAACCTTGCCGTCCGCCCCCCTCACCAGGAACTTGTAGAACGTGCCGTCGCCCACGCCCGGGACGAAGAGCTCCCAGACGCCGGACTCGCCCAACAGGCGCATGGCGTGGCTGCGGGTGTCCCACGTGTTGAAGTCGCCAACCACATGGACCGCCTGGGCGCGCGGCGCCCACACGGCGAACGACGTGCCGACGACGGTGCCCATCGGGCCGGGGTACTCGCGGACGTGCGCGCCCAGCACGGTCCAGAGCTGCTCGTGGCGGCCCTCGCCGATGAGATGCAGGTCGATCGGACCGAGCGTCGGGGCGAACCGGTACGGGTCGTCCTGCTCGTGCTCGATGCCGTCGCTGTAGGCGACGACGAGGCGGTAGTCCTGGGTCTCGGTGGCGCCGGCGCGAAGCCCACCCCAGACACCGTCAGACTCGTGGGTCAGCTCGAGGCGCTCGCCGTCGGCGAACCGGACGGCCACCGACGAGGCGAAGGGGCGGTAGGCGCGGATCATCAGTCCGGCCGGCTCCAGGTGGTGACCCAGCAGGTCATGGGGCTGCTGGTGACGACCGTCCGCCAGCGCCCGGATGGCCTCGGCAGGAGTCGTCGGCTGGGGGACGGGCTCGGGCTCACGCGCCACTGGCGGCTCGTGGACCTCGGCCGATGCCCGCTTGCGACGAGCCTCGGGCTGGGCTCCTGCGGCAGCCGCGCTCGCCTCGTCGGGGAGCCCGAACCAGGTCTTCGTGGGGGTGCCGACCGCAGGGCTCTGGTCGGCGGACCGGCTCGCCTCGTCCTCGACGGCTTCGTCCTCGACGGTCAGGTCCGTGGCCTCGACGTCCTCGACGGCTTCGTTCTCGACGGTCAGGTCCGTGTCCTGGTCGTCCTGGACGGGCAGGACCGTGGCCTCGACGTCCTCGACGTCCTCGACGGCTTCGTCATGGACGGTCAGGTCCGGGGTCTCGTCGTCCTCGACGGTCAGGTCCTCGACCTCGACGTCATCGACGTCGGCCGGCGCACCCGGGGTCGCCAGGTCGTCGGCGTCGGCACCGTCCGAGGCCTCGACCGAGACCTCGACCGAGGCCGTGGCGTCGACGTCCTGGGTGTCCGTCGCGTCCTCGGGCTTGTTCTTCTTGCCGAACAGGGGGCTCATGGCAGGTCTCTCTTCGCGTCGTCGAGCAGTCGCACCACCGCGTCGGTGGGGATGGTCAGCCAGGTGGGCCGGTTACGGGCCTCGTAGACGACCTCGTACAACGCCTTGTCCAGCTGGAAGGCGGTGAGCAGCGCCACGTCCTGGCGGGGGTCGCGCCCGGACCCCTCGGCATACCCGTCGAGGAAGGCGCGTTGGGCGGCGGCGACCCACGCGCGGGCGCTGCGGCCGGGGTGCGACAGCTCCCACGAGCCACCGGCGTAGTCGAACGACCGGAGCATCCCGGCGAGGTCGCGTGTGGCGAGGTCGGGCTGGCTGCGCTCGGCGAGCGGGCGCAGCGGTTCCCCCTCGAAGTCGAGCAGGACCCAGCCGCGACCGGGGACGAGCAGCACCTGCCCGAGGTGGTAGTCGCCGTGGACTCGTTGCAGCGCGGGCCAAGGCGCGTTCACGGCGTGGTCGAAGACCGCGGCGATCCGGTGCTCGTAGGCAGCCAGCGCCGGGACCTCGGACGCCGCCGCGACGTAGCGGCCACGCATGCTGGCGACGGTGGCGGTGATGGACTCGGGGCTCACGGCCTCGGTGGGCAGCACCTGGCCGAGCAGGGCGTGGACCTCGGCGGTGGCCACCCCGAGCTCGCGCGCCTCGTCCGCGAACGGATGGGCGTCGCTGATGGCCCGCAGGGCCACCCGCCACGCGTCCTCGGTGCCGGGGAAGAACTCCTGGGCGAACGCGAGGTGACCTGTGGCTGGCTCGTCACCGGAAGCAGCAGGCCACGAGGCGCTGACCGTCCCGACCATGGTCGGTACGCGGGTCGACCCTGCCTCGGAGAGTGCGCCCTGGAGGGTGACGTCGGGGTTCTCACCCGACTGGAGCATGCGAAACACCTTGCAGATCAACGGCTTCGGGGCGCCGTCGGCATCGAGGCAGTCGAACACGATGGAGGTGTTGGACTGCTCGCCCGAGAGGACCTTGGTGCCGCGCAGGGTGGTCTCGGTGGTCCACGAACGGTGCCGCTCGCCGATGACGTCGGGCTCGGGGGTGTCGGAGACCCCACCGGCCTGGGGAGTCGTCTGCTGGAGCACCAGCGCGAGGAGCTGGGCGGCGTAGACCGGGTCGTGTGGACCGTCGTAGACCCAGCGGCGGCCGAGGACGCTGTGCTCCATGGTGCCCACGAGCGCGTTCTGGCCACCCTCGAGCGGGGCGCCGCGGTAGGTGAGGGGCACCTGGTAGACGACCGGCTCGGGACCACTCTCGTCCGCGACGATGATCGTCTCGATCCCGACCTCGCCGCCGGGGTCGTCGAGGCGCCACGACCACAGCTTGCGCAGCACCGGGGCGCTGCCCTTGGCGGCATACCAGCGTTGCTGGCCCATCCACCCGGCCAGGAGCTCGATCTTGGTCGGGACGAGCGTGGCGTCGTGGATCTCAGCCATGTGCAGCACCCGGCACCAGCCGCAGCCAGAAGAAGTCCCGGGACCCGAGGGTGAGGGTGATGGTGCCGTCGTCGGCGATCTTGGGGAAGCCCTGGCCGCCGAAGAGGTCCTCGAGCTGCGACCCGGCGAAGTCCTCAGGCACCCGGACGGTGGCTGCCTGCGGTCGCGACGCCAGGTTGTTGACGCAGAGGACCGCCTCGGCCGAGGACGCGTCGCCCTCGTGCGGCCACTCGACCCGCAGGTACGACAGGATCGCGTCGTTGTCGGAGGGGCAGACCTCGAAGTCGCCGCGGCCGAAGACCGGGTGTCGCTTGCGGATCTCGAGCATCGCCTTGAGCCAGTGCAGCAGCGACGAGCTGTGCGCCATCTGGGCTTCGACGTTGACGTTGTTGTAGTGGTAGACGAGCGAGGAGATCACCGGCAGGTAGAGCTTGCCGGGGTCGGCTCCGGAGAAGCCGGCGTTGCGGTCGGGCGTCCACTGCATCGGGGTGCGGACCGCGTCGCGGTCGTTGAGCCAGATGTTGTCGCCCATGCCGATCTCGTCGCCGTAGTACAGGCACGGCGACCCCGGGAGCGAGAGCAGCAGGGCGTGGATCAGCTCGATCTCGGCCCTGCTGTTGTCGAGCAGCGGGGCCAGCCGTCGACGGATGCCGACGTTGGCGCGCATGCGCGGGTCGGGCGCGTACCAGCCGTACATCGCGACCCGCTGCTCCGGCGTCACCATCTCGAGCGTCAGCTCGTCGTGGTTGCGCAGGAAGGTGCCCCACTGGGCGCCGGCCGGGATGGCCGGGGTGTCGGCGAGGACGTCGATGATCGGAGCGGCCTTCTCCTCGCGCAGCGAGTAGTAGAGCATCGGCATCACCGGGAAGTGGAAGCACATCTGGCACTCGGGCTCCTCGACGGTGCCGAAGTAGTCCACGACGTCGGCCGGCGGCTGGTTGGCCTCGGCCAGCAGGATGCGTCCGGGGAACTCCTCGTCGACCATCTTGCGCAGCTTGGCGAGGAACTGGTGCGTCTTCGGGTGGTTCTCGCAGTTGTGGCCCTCCTCCTCGTAGAGGTAGGGGACCGCGTCGAGCCGGAAGCCGTCGATGCCCATGTCCATCCAGAACCGGACGACGTCGAACATCGCCTCGTGCACGGCCGGGTTCTCGAAGTTGAGGTCGGGCTGGTGCGAGAAGAACCGGTGCCAGAAGAACTGCCGCCGGATGGGGTCGAAGGTCCAGTTCGACACCTCGGTGTCGATGAAGATGATGCGGGCGTCCGAGTAGGGCTCGTCCGTGTCGGACCACACGTAGAAGTCGCCGAAGGGGCCGTCGGGGTCGGACCGGGACGCCTGGAACCACGGGTGCTGGTCGCTGGTGTGGTTCATCACGAAGTCGGTGATGATCCGGATGCCGCGCGCGTGCGCCTGCGACACCAGCTCCTTGAAGTCGGGCAGGGTGCCGAACTCGGGCAGCACCTGGGTGTAGTCGGCGATGTCGTAGCCACCGTCGCGCAGCGGCGAGGCGTAGAACGGCGGCAGCCACAGGCAGTCGACACCGAGCCAGGCGAGGTAGTCGAGCCGGTTGATCAGACCCGTGAAGTCGCCGGCACCGGACCCGTTGGAGTCGCCGAAGCCGCGGACCAGCACCTCGTAGAACACGGCGGTCTTGAACCACTCCGTGTCGTGCTTGAGCCCTGGCTGGCTGAGGTTGAGACCCTGCATCAGAACCTCCGGATCTCGACGATGTGGACGGGCTCGGTCTCTGGGCCGAGGCGGACGTAGACGTGCTCACCCCAGTGCCACGACGCATCGGTGATGAGGTCGTGGGCGGCCATGCCGTCGTGGTAGTCCAGCCCGAGCGCCGGCATGTTGAGGTGGACGGTCGACTCGCGGGTGCTGTGCGGGTCGAGGTTGGCGATGACGACGATGGTGTCCTCGCTGCCGTCCGGCAGCACCCGACGCTTGGAGAACGCCATGATGTTCTCGTCGTCGACGTGGTGGAACGTGATGTTGCGAAGCCAGTGCAGCGACGGGTGGTCGCGACGGATCTCGTTGAGCCGGGTGAGGTAGCCCGCCAGGGACTGGCCCTCCTTGACGCCACCGGGCTCGTAGTCCTCCCAGTGGCGGTTCTTGTACTGGTACTTCTCGTTGTCGATCTGCTCCTCGGCACCGGGGCGGGCCACGTGCTCGACGAGCTCGTAACCGGCGTAGATGCCGTAGGTCGGGACGAGGGTCGCGGCGAGGGCGGCCCGGAGCTTCCAGGCAGCAGGGCCGCCGAACTGCATGTAGGGCGTGAGGATGTCGTGCGTCGTCGGCCAGAACGAGGGTCGCATGTAGGACGCGGCGTCGCCGGCCAGCTCCTCGACGTACTCGGTGAGCTCCCACTTGGCGTTGCGCCAGGCGTAGTACGTGTAGGACTGCTGGAACCCGGTCTTGGCGAGCGTGTGCATCATCGCCGGCTTGGTGAACGCCTCGGCCAGCCAGATGACGTCCGGGTGGTCGCGCGCCACGTCGTCGATGAGCCACTGCCAGAACTCGACCGGCTTGGTGTGCGGGTTGTCGACGCGGAAGATCTTGACCCCGTGGTCGATCCACACCTGGATCATCCGGCGCATCTCCGCGTAGGAGCCGACCGGGTCGTTGTCGAAGTTGAGCGGGAAGATGTCCTGGTACTTCTTGGGCGGGTTCTCCGCGTAGGCGATGCTGCCGTCGGCGCGGGTGGTGAACCACTCCGGGTTGGACTCGACGTACGGGTGGTCGGGGGAGCACTGCAGGGCGATGTCCATGGCGACCTCGAGCCCGAGCGACTCGGCCTCGGCCACGAAGGCGTCGAAGTCGTCGAAGTCACCGAGGTCCGGGTGGATCGCGTCGTGCCCGCCGTCGGGGGAGCCGATGGCGTACGGGCTGCCCGGGTCGTCGGGACCGGCGTCGAGGGTGTTGTTGGGCCCCTTGCGCGCCGTGGTGCCGATCGGGTGGATCGGCGTCAGGTAGACCACGTCGAAGCCCATCCGGGCGATCGCGGGCAGGCGCTTCGCCGCGGTGCGGAGCGTCCCAGAGGTCCACTTCCCGGTCTCGGGGTCCTGAACCGCACCCTCGGAGCGGGGGAAGATCTCGTACCACGCGCCATACAGGGCCCGCTCGCGCTCCACGAGGAGCGGGTATGCCGTGGACGGGCTCACGTAGTCACGCAGCGGTCGCGCGGCGAGCTCGGCCTGGACGGTCGGGTCCGTGCCGGCGTGCAGCCGGGCCAGCGGGGGCCGCCGGGTGTCGCGCAGCGCCGTGACGGCGTCCTTGAGGACGGACTTCTGGGCGGTGTTGCGCGGCACCTCGGTGATCGCGCGCTCGAGGGTGCGGGCGCCCTCCTCGAGCATGAGCTCGGTGTCGACGTCGGCGGACACCTTGATGGTGGCGTCGTGCTCCCACGTGCCGTAAGGGTCGGACCAGCCCTCGACGCGGTAGGTCCACAGGCCGGCGCGATCGGGCGTGACGTCGGCAGCCCAGGTGTTGAGACCCGGGTTCGTGCTGCGCGTCGGGACCGCGTGGTCGGTGCCGTCGGGATCGGTGAGCACGACGGAGGCGTTGACGGCGTCGTGGCCCTCGCGGAACACCGTCGCCCCGATCGTGAACTGTTCGCCGACGACGGCCTTGGCAGGTCTGCTGCCGCCGTCGACCAGGGGTGTCACGCCCTGCACGGGAATGCGGCCGATCGGGGTCTGGGGGGCGCTGGTCAGCGGGGGCTGGACGTCACGCGGCTTCGTGCCGGTGGCGGCGGACCCTGCAGCGTCCGGGGTGTCGGGTGTGGTTGCCGGGGGGGTTGCAGTCACGCGCCCGACGCTACTCGGTCGAGGGGGTTCCGCACCTCCCCAACCGCCCTGAGCAGGGCATCTATGAAATTCCATGAAAGTTCTGCAAGAACCCGTCAAGCGAAACCGCAAAGAGGCTCTAGGATGCCCCTCGTGAAGGCCATCCGACGCTTCAGCGTCCGTACAGTTCTCCCTGAGTCCATCGCCGCGCTCGGCGACCTCGCCAGCAACCTTCGCTGGTCCTGGCACCCCCCGACGCGCGACCTCTTCGAAAGGATCGACCCGCAGCGGTGGGTCAAGGTCCGCAAGGATCCGGTCCGGCTGCTGTCCGCCCTGTCGCCCCAGGAGCTCAGCGACCTCGCCTCCGACGTCGAGTTCGTCTCGGCCGTCGCCGCGGCCAAGGCCGACCTCGACGAGTACCTCGCCGAGCCCCGCTGGTTCCAGGCGTGGGCCGCCGAGGTCGAGGGCGGCGCGCCCTCGGCGATCGGCTACTTCAGCCCCGAGTTCGGAATCACCGAGGTGCTGCCGCAGTACTCCGGCGGCCTCGGCATCCTCGCCGGCGACCACCTCAAGACGGCCTCCGACCTCGGCGTGCCGATCGTCGGCGTCGGCCTGTTCTACAAGACCGGGTACTTCAAGCAGAGCCTCAACCGCGACGGCTGGCAGCAGGAGACCTACCCCGTCCTCGACCCGGACGAGCTGCCCCTGAGCCTGCTGCGCGAGGAGGACGGCACTCCCTGCGTCATCACGCTGGCCCTGCCCGGCGGCCGCGAGCTGCACGCCCACGTCTGGAAGGCGCAGGTGGGCCGCGTCCCGCTGCTGCTGCTCGACTCCGACGTGCAGGCCAACGACGACGCCGCCCGCAACATCACCAACCGGCTCTATGGCGGTGGCGGTGAGCAGCGGCTCCAGCAGGAGATGCTGCTCGGCATCGGCGGCGTGCGTGCGCTGCGGCTCTGGTCGCGGCTCACCGGCGCACCGACGCCGGACGTCTACCACACCAACGAGGGCCACGCCGGGTTCCTCGGCGTCGAGCGGATCCACGAGCTGACCGCCAGCGCCGGGCTGACCTTCGAGGAGGCCCTGGAGGCGGTTCGCGCCGCCACGGTGTTCACCACCCACACGCCCGTCCCCGCCGGCATCGACCGCTTCGACGCCGAGCTCATCACCCGGCACTTCGGCGGCGAGAACGCCGTCGAGGGTGTGCCGGTCGACAAGCTGCTCTCGCTGGGCGCCGAGGACTACCCGGGCGGCCAGCCGGGCATGTTCAACATGGCCGTCATGGGCCTGCGCCTCGGTGGTCGCGCCAACGGTGTGTCGCAGCTGCACGGGGTCGTGAGCCGCGAGATGTTCGACGGCCTGTGGCCCGGCTTCGACGACGACGAGGTGCCGATCAGCAGTGTCACCAACGGTGTCCACGCCGGCACCTGGGTCGACCGGCGCGTCTACGAGCTGGCCGCCAAGCACCTGGGCACCACCGACATCGAGCGCGACCACGCGTGGGACCGCATCCCCGACGTGCCGCGTGACGCGATCTGGTCGACCAAGCGCGAGATGCGTCAGCAGCTCGTCGAGGAGGCCCGTCGCCGCACGAAGTCGTCGTGGAAGAAGCGTGGCGCCAGCCCCGCCGAGCTCGGCTGGGTCGACGACATCCTCGACCCCGACGTGCTGACCATCGGCTTCGCCCGGCGCGTGCCGACCTACAAGCGGCTCACGCTGATGCTGCGCGACCCCGCGCGGCTCAAGGCGCTGCTGCTCGACGAGGAGCGCCCGATCCAGCTCGTCATCGCGGGCAAGTCGCACCCGGCCGACGAGACCGGCAAGCAGCTCATCCAGCAGATGGTCCGGTTCGCCGACGACCCCGAGGTCCGTCACCGCATCGTGTTCCTGCCGAACTACGACATCGCGATGGCGCAGTACCTCTACCCGGGTTGCGACGTCTGGCTCAACAACCCGCTGCGCCCGTTCGAGGCCTGTGGCACCTCCGGCATGAAGGCCGCCCTCAACGGCGGGCTCAACCTCTCGATCCTCGATGGCTGGTGGGACGAGTGGTTCGACGGTGAGAACGGCTGGGCCATCCCGACCGCCGACGGGGTCGAGGACGCCAACCGCCGCGACGACCTCGAGGCGGCCGCGCTCTACGACCTCATCGAGAACTCCGTCGCCCCGCGGTTCTACGACACCGACGAGGCAGGTCTGCCCCAGAACTGGCTCTCGATGATCACCCACACCCTGCAGACGCTGGGCCCGAAGGTCCTCGCCAGCCGGATGGTGCGGGACTACACCGTCCAGCTGTACGGGCCCGCGGCTCGTGCCGGCTGGGCGCTCAACGGCGAGACGTTCGAGGGCGCTCGCGACCTCGCGGCCTACAAGGCGTCCGTCAAGGCCGCCTGGCCGAACGTGCACGTCGACCACGTCGAGTCCTCAGGTGTGTCGGACAGCCCGCAGGTGGGGGAGAACCTCCACGTGCGTGCGTTCGTCACGCTCGGCGACCTCGAGCCGGAGGACGTCGAGGTCCAGGTCGTGCACGGCACCGCCCGCGACACCGACGACCTCGGCGACGTCGAGAGCCAGTCGCTGCAGTTCGTCGAGTCCTACGAGGGCGGGCGCCACCAGTTCGCCGGTGACTTCGTCCTCGCCCGCACCGGGTCGTTCGGCTACACGGTGCGGATCCTGCCGAAGCACCCCGGCCTCGCCAGCATCGGCGAGCTCGGGCTGGTGGCCAACGCCTGACCGAGGCCACCCCACCACCACCACCCGGGTATGCCGCGTGCGGACTTCCGCACGCGGCATACC
>NZ_JBFUEO010000042.1:0-25498 GCF_056403935.1 Pedococcus sp. P2_E4
CCCCAGGCGAGGCGGTCGAGGATGGCTCGCGCCGCCGCGGGGGCGTCGGCGAGCGCGGCGTGGACCTCCGCCGGCAGTGTCAGGTGCAGGTCGGCGGCCGCGGGACCGAGGCCGGCGGGGTGCGCGAGGACCTCGCCCACGGTGCGGACGACGCGCAGGCCCTCAGGGCTGCGCCACAGCAGGGYCAGGTCCCACAGGTCGTCGAGCAGCGGGGTCACGACCGACGTGGCCTCCCCGAGGAGGGCGCCCACGGTTGCCGGGTCCACGGGCGAAGGCGCGGCGCAGGCTGCCTCGAGCACCTGCAGGTGGGCCAGGTCGAGGCCGTCGACGGCCCTCTGGACGCTCGCGCGGGTGCTCGCCCGTGCGGCGAGCGACGACAGGTCGGCCGGGGCCGGCCGGGCCAGGTCGACCCGGCGGCGCAGCAGGTCGCCGAGCTCGTGGTCGGTGCGACCGCGGACGTCRTCGGCCATCGATCGCACGCCGGGGGGCGCGGCCGCGCGTTTCGGGGTCACCGCACCACGGTAGTGCCCACGCCCCTGCAGGGTGGACGCCGCTCACCCCGACCCGGCGTATGGGGCTGCGGTGTGGGTCTGGTGTCCGGGCCGGCAGCCGAGGTCGCCGGGAGACTCTCAGCCATTTCCCATGTCAGGCACAGGTTCGTCCTCGACAATCGTGCCAACGAGAGGAGGCGCCATGCCGGAGCCGACCACACCCGAGGGCGCCGAGGAACCGAAGCCTTCCGCAGGGAGCCCGTCCGCCGCACCTGGGGGTGCGACGGGAGCACCCGGACCCGAGCAGGTTCCCTCCGCGTCCCAGGCCCAGCCCGCACCTGGGCCCGCACGTGGGCCCTCAGGAGGTCCCGCTGGCCAGCCGACCGCACCGATCCCGCCTGCCGGTCCGCCCACCCAGCCCATGCCCACCGCATACGCCCCCGGGGCTGGCGTGCCCGGGGCTGGCGTGCCCGGGCATCAGCCCGCCCGTCCCGGGATGTGGAAGCAGGCGACCTCGACGACCGGCGGCCTCATCGCGGTGATCCTCGCCGGCGGCCTGGCCGTGGTGCTGCTGCTGGGCCTCATCGGCACCGGTCTGCTCGTGGCCACCCGGATCGCGAACCACGACGACCGTGGCGATGGCATCGCCGTGGCCCGCGGAGACCGCCAGGACCAGCCACCCGGACTGCGCAAGAAGCTCCAGGAGAAGGCCCCCGGACCGCGCGCCGACGGGCAGGGACGCGGCGGCCTGGGGAACGGCAACGGCATGGACAACGGGCTGGGCCCACTGATGCGCGCGGCCATGGCCCTGGGCAACGTCCAGCACGGCGAGTTCACCGTCACCGACGCGGCAGGCAAGGCGACGGTCATGACGCTGCAGCGCGGGGAGGTCACGAAGGTCAGCGACACGTCGATCTCCCTCAAGAGCGCCGACAACTTCGCGGGCACGTATGCCGTGGGTGCGGACACCGCCGGCCGCGCCGGTGACGTCGCCGTGGGCGACACCGTGCTCGTCGTCGCCGAGAAGGCGGGTTCCAAGGCCGTGCTGGTGGCCGCGACCCGTCGAGGCTGACGCGAGGGCCGAGGAGGGTCCAGGCGCGGGGGCGGTCGGTCCAGGCACGGCGGCCGGGACTCGTCGGCGCTAGCGTTGGCGTGGTGACGACCTCTCCCAGCGGTGCGCAGTGGACCCTTCGGCACGGCCGGCAGGAAGCCACCATCGTCGAGGTCGGCGGCGGCCTGCGCACCTACCGCGTCGACGGCGTGGACGTCCTGGCCGGCTACGCCGAGGACGAGCTGTGCACCTCGGGTCGCGGGCAGGTCCTGATGCCCTGGCCGAACCGGATCCGTGACGGCAGGTACACCTTCGGCGGGACGGAGCACCAGGTCGCGGTGACCGAGCCCGCGCTGCAGAACGCCAACCACGGACTCGTCCGCTGGTCCACCTGGCAGCTGCACTGGCAGAACGACGACCTGTCAGCGCTCACCGTCCGCACCCGGTTGCACCCCCAGCCGGGCTGGGAGGCCACGCTCGACCTCAGCGTCAACTACGTGCTCGACCTCGAGGGCCTGACCGTCAGCGTGCACGCGACGAACGTCGGCCCCACGACCGCACCGTTCGGCTTCGGTGCCCATCCGTACATCGCGCTGGGCGAGACCCCTCTGGCAGAGGTCGAGCTCACCATCCCCGCCGCGCGCGAGGTGCTGGTGGACGACCGGCTGATCCCCACGGGGACGGCGCCAGTCGACACCGACACGGACTTCCGGGCGGCACGGGCCCTGGGGTCGGCCGAGCTGGACACCGCGTTCACCGAGCTCGCGCGGACCCGTGCCTCGGGGGCGTGGGAGGTCGTCGTGGGCGGCCTCGAGCACGGCGACGTCACCGTGTGGGGCGACGAGTCCCTCGACTGGGTGCAGGTCTTCACCGCCAAGGGCCGCGACACCGGCGTCGACGGAGTCCGGGGCATCGCCGTCGAGCCCATGTCGTGCCCGGCGAACGCGTTCAACAGCGGCGACGGCCTGGTCGTCCTGCAGCCGGGTCAGTCGTGGTCCGCCCAGTGGGGCATCGAGCCGGCTGCCCTGCGCTGACTCCCTCGTCAGCCGGACGTCGGCTGGGAGTCGCTCGCGCTGGACGCCGGACCGACGCCCGACCCCGGGCCGGCCGAGGTGGGGTCGGCTGACGGCCCGTCGAGCGCGCCCGTCGTCGGTGCGCTGTGGTCGTCGACCCCGTTGACCGACAGGCTGATCCGGCGCTCCAGGGCCAGCGAGAGCAACACCATCACCCCGCACCCGGCGACGATCATGGCGACGAACGCCGTCGACCACCGGTGGTTGAGCATGAACCCGGCGACGACCGGGCCGAGGATCGTGCCGGACTGGAACGCGCCTGCGTTGACCGCGTTGTAGCGACCCCGCAGGTGGTCGGGCGCCATGTCGTTCGTGATCGCGGGGATGGTCGGCTGCAGCAGCGTCTCGCCGAGGGCGAACACGGCGTGGAACAACAGCACGCCCGCTGACGCCGCCAGCGTGCCGCGCACGAGGTCGGTGAGCCCGAGGACGACCCAGGCGACCGACCACATCGCGACCATGACGATGAGCACGCGGGTGCGGCGGTGTCCGGCGATGCGTCGCAGGACCAGGAACTGCAGCCCGACGATGACCGCGGTGTTGACGGCGAAGGCGAAGCCGATGACGCCGGTGGAGACGCCGCTGACCTCACGGGCGAACGCGGGGAAGCCGGCCTCCATCTGGCCGTAGCCGACGAACACTCCGAGGAAGGTCAGCAGCGTCAGCCACACGACTGCGGGCTTGCGCAGGATGGTGAGGTAGGAGCCCTCGCCGGACTCGGCGCCCTCGGGCTTCTCGGCTCGCCCGTGCACGTGCCGCAGCGGACCCAGGAGCAGCCCGATCGGCACCAGCATGCTCGCGGCGTCGGCCAGGAAGATCACCGTGAACGTCGAGGGGTTGTCGACGTCGGCATAGAGCCCACCGATGATCCCGCCCAGCCCGATGCCGAGGTTGACCAGGGCGAAGTTGATGCCGAAGTACTGCTGCCGCGCCTGCCCGGTGACGACGGCGGCGACGAGGGCGTTGAACGCCGGCCACGAGACGCCGAAGTTGAACCCGAGGAACAGGAACGCCAGCGCCACGGTCCACGGCGTCGTGGCGAAGGCCAGCACCGTGCAGCCGACGAGCTGGGCGGACGTGCCCCACAGCAGCATGGTCCGCGCACCCACGCGGTCGGTCAGCGCCCCGCCGGGGCCCGTCACGGCCAGGGCGACGACGGCGATGAACGCCATCAGCAGACCCGCGAGGTCGAGCCCGATGCCGCGGACCTCGTGCAGGTAGATGACGGTGAAGGGGAGCGTGAGCCCGCGGCCCAGCGTCTGGACCGCCACGGTCGACAGCAGCCAGCGCCCCGCCGGGGGCAGCTCGGCCCAGAACCCACGCAAGGTGTGTCCGGTCGATCCCTGTTCGCTCACCCGTCGAGTCTGCCAAAGCTCGGCGACACTTCCACATCGGAGCGCCCACGAGCTCGGCCCGGGGCCCGCTGGGCGTCCGGCCGCGGCCACGGACGAGCGGGCCGGCGCGCACGGCATACCGGCAGGTGCGGGGGCGGAAATGGATTTGGACCCACCCGATAGCCTTGCGTGTGCGCACAGGCGCACCCACGAACATTTGAGGCAAGAGGTGGACAGTGCCCACTGGCAAGGTCAAGTGGTACGACGCGGAGAAGGGCTTCGGCTTCATCTCCGATGACGACGGCAGCGACGTGTTCCTGCACGCCAACGCCCTACCCGAGGGCGTCGCGACGCTCAAGGGTGGGACACGCGTGGAGTTCAGCGTGGCCGAGGGGCGTCGCGGCACGCAGGCGCTGCAGGTGACCCTGCTCGAGCCCGCGCCCACCGTCAGCGCCGGCAAGCGCGAGGCGGCGCGCAAGGACCCCGAGGACCTGGCGCCGCTGGTCGAGGACGCCATCAAGCTGCTCGACAACGCGTCCAACTCCCTGCGCCGGGGCCGTCGTCCCGAGAAGGACCACGCCACCAAGCTCGCTGCCGTCCTGCGCTTCCTCGCCGACCAGATCGAGCCGTGATGGCGGCCCCCAAGGACGACGCGGTCCTGGCTGCAGCGGTCGAGCTCGCCCGTGAGGCCGCCGAGTCGATCGCCGAGCCCGGCACGGTCGGCGACCACCTCGGTGTCGAGATGGACGACGAGCGGCTCGCGACCCACTACTTCGCCTGCACCGCCCGCTCCTACCCGGGCTGGCGCTGGGCGATCACCGTCGCGCGGGTGCCGCGCGGCAAGGTCGCGACCGTGTGCGAGACCAACCTCGTGCCCGGTGAGGGCGCGTTGTTGTCGCCGCCGTGGCTGCCGTATGCCGACCGGCTGGCTCCGGGGGACCTCGGGGCCGGCGACGTGCTCCCGTACAAGCAGGACGACCCGCTGCTCGTGCAGGGGTTCGAGGCCACCGGCGACGAGGAGGTCGACGAGCTCGCGGAGTTCGAGCTGGGGCTCGGGCGCAAGCGGGTCCTGTCGGCCGAGGGCCGCGAAGCCGCTGCCCAGCGGTGGTACGAGGGCGAGAGCGGCCCGCACTCCGAGGTCGCCGAGAAGGCGTCCGACCCCTGCTCGACCTGTGGGTACTTCCTGCCGATGGCGGGTGCACTTCGCTCTTTTTTCGGCGTGTGCGCCAACGCCTGGTCACCTTCCGACGGTCGCGTCGTAAGTATTGACCACGGCTGCGGCGCCCACTCCGAGGTCGACGTCGAGCCGGCCGAGCCGCTCATGACGGGGGAGCCCATCGTCGACGAGATCGCCTACGACCTCGTCTGACGCCATGGGGGTGGGGGAGTCCGGCCAGGGGGAGCGCGGGATCGCGCTGCCGCGGTCCTGGAGCTCGATGCGCGAGCTCCGGGTGGCCCGGGGCCTGTCGCAGGCCAGGCTGGCCCAGCTGTCCGGGGTCAGCGAGCGCACCGTGCGGGCCATCGAGGCCGACGCGGTGACGAGGCCGCAGCACGAGTCGCTGCGGCGGATCGCCGCCGTGCTGGCCTACGGCGACCACCACCGGGACCGCCTGGTCGCGCACTGGACCGGCAGCGACAATTTCCGGACCCACGACGAGCTGGGCGTCCCCGCCTCCGAGGAGCTCCGGCGTCGGGTCGTCCGACGCCTGCCCGAGGAAGGCGGGATGCTGGCCTCGAGCCTGACCGACGTGACGATCGGACCCGACCGCCTTCCCCTGCGATGCAGCTACACCGACGTCCATGACGCGATGCGCCCGGATGGGAGCCCGGTGCTGTGGAAGCTCTCCGGCAAGCTGCCGTTCGACGTCACGACGATCCGCTACACCGTGCGGACCGGCGGCGTGATCGACGACTTCTTCGTCCACGACGGTGTGGTGGCCCTGGCGATCCGGCCCGACCCCGCCCTGGCCCACGGCGGCCCGTTCGTCGTGCAGTACGAGGCCGATTTCAGTGATGCCCTCGTGGTCGACGGCCGGCCGGAGACCGAGTGGATGTTCGGCTCGACGACCCCGATGCGCACGCGGACCCTCATCGTGCGGTTCGGCGACCAGCCTCCCGCCCGCCTCTGGTCCGTCCAGGGGTCGACGGCACGGACCATCGAGCGCATGGGACGCGTCGAGACGTCCCGCGACGGCAGCGCCCAGGTGACGCACCACGACGTCGTCGGCATCTTCGGCCTCCAGTGGGAGTGGGGTGACGACGCATCGCCCGAGCGGCAGAAACCCCGGCAGGAATCCTGACCGGGGGCACGAGGCCACCCGTCTGACGCCAGCATTGACCTCGGCCCGCTCCGAAGGGTGGTCCGGGCGCCGACCGGAGGTCGTCACCAGGACCGCGCTGGAGGAGCTGCCGGGGGGGGACAGCAGGAGGGGCTGGTTGGCGCGGTGACCATGCAGCCGGTCGCCGCGTCAACCAGCAGCCACCGCGGCGCGGTGCCAGCCCGCGGCGGGGCTCTCCCGCGGCGCGGTGCCAGCGCGCGGCCATCGGGCGGAGTCGCGCTACTCGGCGCCCTCGGCGTTGCCGCGGCCGCGCCGGACGTAGGTGTAGCCGATCCCACCGAGCACGATCCCGGCGACGCACGTCCACGGCCACCAGTCGCGCTCTCCCTCGTGCAGCGCCGGGACCAGCAGGGTGACGACGAGCGCGAGCGCCCACGCGGCGATGCCGCCGATGACGATGCGGGCGGTGCTCACCGCCAGTGGTGCGAGCTCCTCGGGCTGTCCGACGCCGGCTGCGGGATCGGTGCTGCGGTCCGACTCGGTCACGTCGTCAGCCTAGCCTTCACGATCACGAAACACTCAGGCCCTACCCTGCTGCCCATGGCAAAGCCCTCGACGCGTGAGCGCGCGACCCCACAGCCCGCCGCGACCAGCGGCATCGACCGCTTCTTCCAGATCACCGAGCGCGGCTCGACCCTGGGTCGTGAGGTGCGCGGTGGCCTGGTCACCTTCTTCACGATGGCCTACATCGTGGTGCTCAACCCCCTCATCATCGGCACCCAGCAGGACGGCGTCGGCCAGTTCCTCGGCGGCGGCGACATCGTCAAGGCCCAGACCCTGGTCGCGGCCGGCACGGCTCTCATCGCGGGCGTGATGACCCTGCTCATGGGGGTGGTCGCGAACTACCCGCTGGCCCTAGCCACCGGGCTGGGCCTCAACGCCTTCGTCACCTTCGGGATCGCCAAGCTCCCCGACATGACCTGGGCCGACGCGATGGGCCTGATCGTCATCGAGGGCGTGATCATCCTCGTCCTGGTCCTCACCGGGTTCAGGCAGGCCGTGTTCAGGGCCATCCCTGCCCCTCTCAAGACGGCCATCTCGGTCGGCATCGGCCTGTTCATCACCATCATCGGCCTGGTCGACGCGGGCTTCGTCCGGCGCACCGGCACGGGCCCGGTCCCGGTCGAGCTCGGCATCGGAGGCACCCTCAACGGCTGGCCGCTGCTGGTCTTCGTCCTCGGCTTCCTCGGGATCGTCGTGATGCTCGTGCGCAAGGTCAAGGCGGCCATCCTCTACGGCATCCTCGGCGGCACGGTGCTGGCGATCATCGTCGAGGCGATCGGCAACATCGGCGGGCAGTTCGACCAGACCGGCAAGTTCGTCAACCCGGCCGGGTGGGGGCTCAACGTCCCGGCGCTGCCCGACTCCGTCGTCGACGTCCCGAACTTCTCGCTGCTCGGCGACTTCAACCTGCTGGGCTCGTTCGACAAGCTCGGCTTCGTGGCCGCCCTGCTCCTGGTCTTCACGCTGCTGCTCGCCGACTTCTTCGACACGATGGGCACGATGGTCGCCGTCGGCGCCGAGGGCCACCTGCTGGACAAGAACGGCAACCCGCCGAACTCCGACAAGATCCTGCTCGTCGACTCGGTGGCGGCCATCGCCGGTGGTGTCGGCTCGGTCTCGTCCAACACGTCCTACATCGAGTCTGCCGCCGGTGTCGGCGAGGGCGCCCGGACGGGCCTGGCCTCGGTGGTCACCGGCGTGATGTTCCTGTTCGCGACGTTCCTGGCGCCGCTGGTCAAGGTCGTCCCCTACGAGGCGGCGACCCCGGCCCTGGTCGTCGTGGGCTTCCTGATGATGCAGCAGGTCAAGAACATCGACTGGGACGACCTCGAGATCGCGATCCCGGCCTTCCTCACGATCGTGCTGATGCCGTTCACCTACTCGATCACGGTCGGCATCGGCGCCGGGTTCGTCGTCTACACGCTCATCAAGGTGGTGCGTGGCAAGGCGTCCGCGATCCACCCGCTGCTGTGGACCGTGTCCGCCCTGTTCGTCATCTACTTCGCGATCACCCCGATCAAGGAGCTGCTGGGAGTGGGCTGACCGCCCCCGCACCGCACCATCCGGTATGCCGGGTGGCCCCCTCGGCGGGGCCGCCCGGCATACCTGCGTCTGGGTCCTGGTCGTCCCGGCGTCTGGGACGCCGAAATACTTAGCACAGGTAATGAGTTATGCTAAGTATCGACAAGGAGAGAACCATGACCCCACCGCAGCCGCGCGCCCGTCGCGCTCCCGACGCTGGGCTCTCACCCTCCGCGATCTCAGCCCTGGCCGGCGAGCTCCGCCTCGCCTGCATGCGCATCTCCCGCCGAGTGCGGTTCGAGAGCACGCATGTCGTTGCGCCACACCAGTTCTCGGTGCTGTGCCGCCTCGAGGAGGCACCCCGCACCCCCGGCGAGCTGGCCGAGATCGAGAAGGTGAGCGCTCCCAGCATGACCCGCACCGTCGCCGCGCTCGTCGAGCGTGGCCTCATCGCCCGCACGGACGACCCTGCCGACCGGCGACAGGTGATCCTGTCCCTCACGGCAGACGCGACCGCACTGCTCAAGGACATCCGCCGCAGGCGCGACGCCTGGATGTCCGTGCGCGTCGGGCACCTCACGCCCCAGGAGCAGCAGGTCCTGCGACAGGCCTCCGCGATCCTCACCAGGGTGGCCAACGAGTGAGCCCTACGTTCTCCTCCCTCAGCGTCCGCAACTACCGCATCTACGCGTCCGGTGCCTTCGTCTCCAACATCGGCACYTGGATGGGCCGGGTCGCCCAGGACTGGCTGGTCCTCACCGAGCTGACCAACCACTCGTCCTCGGCGCTCGGCATCGTCACAGGTCTGCAGTTCCTGCCGTTCCTCGTGCTCGCGCCGTGGGCGGGCATGATCGCCGACCGCTACCCCAAACGCGTCATCCTCGCGATCACCCAGTCGGCGCTCGCGATCTCGGCGCTGGCCCTGGGCCTCCTCGTGGTCACCGACACCGCCCAGCTGTGGATGGTCTACGCGATCGCCCTGCTGACCGGCATCGCCACGGCGGTCGACAACCCGGCCCGCCAGACGTTCGTCTCCGAGATGGTGCCCCGCACACAGCTGGCCAACGCCGTCTCCCTGAACAGCGCCTCGTTCAACGCCGGCCGGCTCATCGGCCCCGGGGTCGCGGGTCTCACGATCGCGGCGTTCGGCACCGGGTGGACGCTGCTGCTCAACACGCTCACGTTCGTGGCCGTCCTGGTCGCGCTCGGCCTCATCCGCCGCTCCGACCTGCGGCTGGCCCCCGTCCTCACGCGGAGCAAGGGGGCGATCCGCGAAGGGGTCGCCTACGTCCGCGGACGCCCGGACATCCAGCTCGTGATGCTGCTGGTCTTCGTGCTCGGGACGTTCGGCATGAACTTCCAGATCACCACGGCGCTGATGGCCACCCAGGAGTTCGACAAGGGCCCGAAGGAGTACGGCCTGCTGGGCTCGGTCATGGCGATCGGGTCCCTCACGGCTGCGCTGATGTCGGCCCGTCGGGCCAGGCCCCGCCTGCGCATCCTGCTCGTCGCGCTGGTCGGCTTCACGATCTCCAGCGGCCTGGCCGCGCTCGCCCCGACGTACGTCTTGTTCGCCGTGGCGCTCGTGCCGGTCGGGCTCTCCGCCCTCACCGCGCTCACGACAGCGAACGCCATGGTGCAGCTGAGCGTCGACCCGGCCATGCGCGGGCGTGTGATGGCGCTCTACATGGCGATCTTCATGGGTGGCACGCCGCTCGGCGCCCCCGTCATCGGCTGGATCGGTGAGGTCTGGGGCGCACGCTGGACGATCGGGATCGGCACCATCGCCGTGGCCCTGGTCCTCGTGGTGGTGTCCGTGCGGATGGCGCGGCACGAGAATGTCCAGGTGACCTACGAATCCCAGCGCCGCCCGCGGATCAAGATCCGGACGCTGCCCAGCCCGACCGTGTCCGAGCCGGTGCCCGAGGTGGCCCGGTGACGCCGACCTTCCGCCGCCGCGTGACCCTCGCGGTGCTCGCCCTCGTGGTCGCCGCAGCGGTGATCGCCAGCATCCTGCGCTGACCAGAGGCACCCGGTCCGCCGCCACCGAAGGCGGGCGGCCGGCATACGGGCGTTTGTCAGAGCTTGGTGCAGCTCTTGCCGTCGAGGCTGATCAGGTAGCCGGAGGGGCAGGTGGGCACGCCCAGTGGTCCGATGACCGGCACCACGACGGGGGTCGGGGACGGCGACGGGCTGGGGGCGGGCGTGGAGGTGCTGCTCGGGGTCGGGGTGCTGCCGGTCACGCCTCCGACGACTCCGCCGACGACGCCACCGACGGTGCCCACGGCTCCCCTCACCGGGCCGGTGCCGGCCGTGGTCCCGGGGGTCGGGGTGGTCGTRCCGCCGCCGGTGCCGCTACTGCCGCCGCTGCCGCCACGGGTGCCGCCCGTGCCGCCGGTCGACGCCGGGATGGTGCCGGGCTTGCTGCCCGACGTGCCGGGCTTCGCCGCGGGCTTGCTCGCGGTCTGCGCGTCGTAGTGCCGCATGGTCTGCGGCTCACCGCTGGGGAGGTAGGGGGAGGCGCTGCGCTGGTCCGGGCTCAGGTCGCTGGCCGGGACGACGGTGTAGCCGCCGCGGTAGCCGGCTGCGATCGCGAGGACCTGGGTCGCGTACGCGTCGCTCTGGTTGTACCGCAGGACGGCCGAGCGGGCGCCGGAGTCGGTCGACAGGTTCCCCGGTCCGGAGCAGAGGTAGACAGCCGTGGCCGTCGCGGCGTCGGTGATGTTCTGGGGGTCCTTGCGACCGTCGCCGTTGGCGTCGACGCCGACGGTGCGCCACGTGCCGGGGATGAACTGCATCGGGCCGACCGCGCGGTCCCACGTGAGGTCGCGGTCGTAGGTGCCGCCGTCGGTGTCGTGGATGACGGCGGTGTCGTTGCTGCCGTTGAGCGGGATGCCGAAGATGCCGGGTCGCACGGTGCCGTCGCGGTCGATGCCGTTGCCGCCGTACCGGCCGTGGTTCGACTCGACCTTGCCGATCGCCGCGATGAGGGCCCAGTCGATGTTGCACTCGGCGTCGGCTGCGTCGACGAGGGTGGCCGCGCGCTGGTAGGCGGCGAGCGCCTGGGCCGGGATGCCGTTGGCGCTCATCGAGGCAGGCAGGCCCACGGGGTTGGCGAAGGTGGTCGCGTCCTGCTCGGGCGGGGCGGGCAGCTCCGGGAGCGGGGGCAGCACCGGTGCGTCGAGGCGGTCGAGCGCGGTCGGCGGCACCGTCACGAGCGGGGAGGAGTCGGCGACGACGTCCGTCGACGGGTTGCCACCCACGCTGGCCAGGGCCAGGCCGGTGCCGATCAGGGCGACTGCGGGCAGGCCGGCGGCGATCGTCCTCCACGGCAGCTGCCTCATGCGGTTCATCGTTCCGGCTCCTCGACGTCGTCGTCCACCGAGCGGTGTCATCCGGTCCAACGAGTGGGTCGCCCGGAGGTTACGCGGTCGTGCTCGGGCACGGTGTGACGCAGGCCACCCCCGGGCGTGTTCCCGGGGGTGGCCTGCGTGGGGGAGGAGGGTGGGCTCAGCCGACCACGTGCTCGATGCAGGCGATCAGCGCGCTGACGTCCTCGGGTTCGGTCGCCGGGAACGTCGCCACCCGCAGCTGGTTGCGACCCAGCTTGCGGTACGGCTCGACGTCCACCACGCCGTTCGCCCGCAGGGTCTTGGCGATGGCCGCCGCGTCCACGGCGTCGTCGAAGTCGATGGTCGCCACCACCTGCGAGCGGGCGCCCGGGTCGGTGACATACGGGGTCGTGTATGCGGTGCGCTCGGCCCAGTCGTAGAGGCGTCCGCTGGAGTCGGCGGTGCGCTTCACGGCCCAGTCGAGCCCGCCCTGCTCGTTGATCCAGTCGATCTGGCTGCGCAGCAGCGCCAGCGTGGACAGGGCGGGGGTGTTGTAGGTCTGGTTGAGGCGGCTGTTCGACACCGCCGTCGGCAGGCTGAAGAAGTCGGGCACCCAGCGACCGCTCGCGGCGATCTCGTCGACCCTGGCCAGGGCGGCGGGGGAGAACGCGGCGAGCCACAGGCCGCCGTCGGCAGCGAAGCACTTCTGGGGGCCGAAGTAGTAGACGTCGGACTCGGCCACGTCGACAGGCAGACCGCCTGCGCCGCTGGTCGCGTCGATGAGCACCAGGGCGCCGTCGTCGGCGCCCTCGACCCGCGTGACCGGAGCCATGACACCCGTCGAGGTCTCGTTGTGCGGCCACGCGTAGACGTCCACGCCGGCTTCGGCCCTGGGCGAGGCCAGGGTGCCCGGGTCGGCCTTGATGACGGTCGAGTCGCCCAGGAACGGGGCGTTCTGGGTGACCGAGGCGAACTTGCTGGAGAACTCGCCGAAGGCCAGGTGCTGGGCGCGCTCGCGGACCAGCCCGAAGGCTGCGATGTCCCAGAACGCGGTCGAGCCGCCGTTGCCGAGGATGATCTCGTAGCCCTCGGGCAGGCTGAACAGCTCGGACAGACCCTCACGCACGGCGCCGACCAGGCCCCGGACCGGCGCCTGGCGGTGGCTGGTGCCGAGCAGGGTCGACCCGATGCTGGCGAGGTAGTCGACCTGCTCGCCGCGGACCTTGGAGGGCCCTGAGCCGAAGCGGCCGTCCTTGGGCAGCAGGTCGGCGGGGATCGTCTGGGTGGCGGTCTGATCGGTCACGCCGGTCAGTGTCTCATCCCGTCCCGAGGCGTGGGACGTGAGGTCCACCACCCGGACCGGCTCCGGTGGGCTGGGCGCCGGGGACGGCGCCATACGGGCGGTCAGGCGCGGTAGCCGGCGACCGCCTCGATGCCGCGGGGAGCCTCGCCGATGTACCGCGAGCTGGGCCGGATCAGACGGCCCGTGCGCTTCTGCTCGAGGATGTGCGCCGACCAGCCGGCCGAGCGGGCACAGCTGAACATCGGGGTGAACATCGACGCCGGCACCTGCGCGAAGTCCAGCAGCACGGCCGCCCAGAACTCGACGTTGGTCTCGAGGACGCGGTCGGGACGACGCTCACGAAGCTCGGTCAGGGCAGCCTGCTCGAGCGCCGCGGCGACCTTGTACCGGGGGGCGTCGAGCCGCTCGCAGGTGGCTCGCAGGACGCGGGCGCGCGGGTCCTCGGCGCGGTAGACGCGGTGGCCGAAGCCCATCAGCCGCTCTCCGCGGTCGAGCACACCCTTGACGTACGCCGTGGCGTCGCCGGACTCCTCGACGCCCTCGATCATGTGCAGCACCCGCGACGGCGCGCCACCGTGCAGCGGGCCGGACATCGCCCCGACGGCGCCGGACAGGCAGGCCGCGACGTCGGCGCCGGTGGATGCGATCACGCGGGCCGTGAAGGTCGAGGCGTTCATGCCGTGCTCAGCGGCGGACACCCAGTAGGCGTCGACGGCCTCGACGTGCTTGGGGTCGGGCTCGCCGCGCCAGCGGATCATGAACCGCTCGACGATCGTCTTGCCCTGGTCGACCTGCTTCTGCGGCACCATCGGCTGGCCCTGGCCGCGGGCGGACTGCGCCACGAACGACAGCGCCATCACCGAGGAACGCGCGAGCTGGTCGCGGGCCTCGTCGGGCTCGATGTCGAGCAGCGGCTTGAAGCCCCATAGCGGCGCCAGCTGGGCCAGCGCCGACTGCACGTCGACCCGCACGTCGCCGGAGTGGACCGGCAGGGGGAACGGCTCGGCCGGCGGCAGGCCCGGGTCGAACTCGTTGTCGACGAGCAGGCCCCACACCTGGCCGAAGCTGACCCTGCCGACGAGGTCCTCGATGTCGACGCCGCGATACCGCAGCGAGCCGCCTTCCTTGTCGGGTTCGGCGATCTCGGACTCGAAGGCGATGACTCCCTCGAGTCCGGGCTTGAAGTCGCTGTCGGACATCGGTGTCCTCTCGGATCGGCGGCGTTGCCAGCGGTGGGGGCCGGGGCTGTGGCCCGACCGGGCAGTGGTGCAACGGGGTCCGCTCATTCTGCACTGTCGGCGCAATGCGCCACCATGGCGGCATGCTTCTGCCCGAAACCGACTACGACGGCGACGTCTTCACCGACAGCCTCGCGGGGGCGTCGGCGGCGGGCTCACGGTTCCTCGAGTGCACCTTCCAGCGGTGTGACCTGTCGGAGCTCAAGGCACCTCGGGCGCGGTTCGCCGAGACCAGCCTGTATGCCGTGCACGGCGCCGGCCTCGACCTCTCCGAGTCCTCGTGGAGCGACGCACTGGTCCAGGGCGTCCGGCTCGGGGCCGTCGCGATGTACGGCGCCGACCTGTCGCGGGTGCGGTTCGAGGGCTGCAAGATCGAGTTCCTCAACCTGCGCGGGGCGACGCTGCGCGACGTGCAGTTCATCGACTGCCAGCTCGTCGAGGCCGACTTCGCCGAGGCCACGCTGCGGCAGGTCTCGTTCGAGGGCTCGCGGCTGGTCTCAGCGGACTTCAGCCGGGGCACCTTCAGCGACGTCGACCTGACCGGCGCCGACCTCGCCGGGCCTCGGGGTGTGGCCGGGCTGAGGGGTGCGACGGTCTCCCGGCTCCAGCTCATCGACCTCGGCACGGCGCTGGCCGACGAGCTGGGCATCGTCGTCACCGACTGACGCGACACCTCGCTCCATTGGGGGAGCCGGGGCGACCGGCGCTCCGCCAGACTCGTGCCCGTGGCGAGGAGTCCCGGTGTGGGTGCCCAGCGCGTGCCGACCCGGCTCGGGCCGGTGGAGGTGGCCCAGAGCGGCCCGGGCGGCCTGGGCGGCGGGCGGCACGTGCTGCTGTTCCCCGGGGGGCACTGCACGGCCCTCACCCCGGTCGGGCAGGACGTCTACGAGGAGCTCGGGTTCCGGGTCACGACGGTCAGCCGACCGGGATACGGCACGACCGCCGTGGGCCGGTTGACCGCTGCGCAGTTCGTGCCTGCGGTCCGCGACGTCGCCACCTGGCTCGGGGTGGACCGCTTCGACGCCGTGGTCGGAGTGTCCTACGGCGGGCTCCAGGCCCTGCGCACGGCCGTCGACACCGACCTGGCGCAACGGCTCGTCCTGCACAGCTGCGCGCCGTCGACCCTGCAGTTCCCGGACACCCGCCGGGATCGGTGGATGGCGCCCGTGGCGTTCCACCCGCGCATCGAGGCGGCGACCTGGGCCGCCACGCGAGCCATGGTGCGCAGGGACCGCGGACTGCGGCTGATGATGGGCGAGCTCTCGGTGGAGCCGACCGACCAGTGGTTCCTGCGCTGGTCACGGCTCGAGCGCGACCAGGCACGGCAGACGCTCCTGGCGATGCGCTCGGGCAGCGGGTTCGTCCTCGACGTGGGCCAGGGGCGAGCCGCGGGGGCGCAGGAGCGTGAACGGGTCCAGCGCGCGGTCACCGTGCCGACGCTGGTCACGGGTTCACGCACTGACGGCGGAGCGGCCTTCGCGCACGCGCTCGACCTCCACTCGACCATCGGCGGCAGCCAGCTGGTGGAGACCGGCGCCCCCAGCCACTTCGCCTGGATCGGGCCGCCGCGGACCGTCCTGCTCGAGAGCCTGCGCACCTTCCTCGCCGCCTAGCGGACGCAGGCGGACGCAGGCGGACGGCCTGCGCGCCGACCCGGCGGGGCGGCCAACCAGCGCCCGATGCGCCACGCCTACTGGGCCTTGCGGCCCTCGCGCTTGTCCCGAACCGTCATGACGTTGCCCTGGGTGCGGAACTCGAACAGCTCCGTCGCCTTCAGCAGCTTGCTGAGCGAGGCGTACCCGTGGTTGCGCGAGTCGAAGGACGACTGGTTCGAGATGCTGTTCCCGACGGCACCCACGCTGGCCCACCCGTCGTCGTCAGCAGCCCGTTGCACCGCGGCCCGGAGCAGGCGGACGAGGCCGGCGTCCTGCCTCAGCTGGGCGGTCGTCTTGCGCACGGGTGCAGAGGCCGGTTCGGCCCTCGGCGCCGCGGCCTTGGTCGCGGACTTCTTGGTGGCCTTCGTCGCCTTGCCGGCCTTCGCGGTGGTGGCCGCCGTCGCGGGAGCGGCATCAGCGGCGGCCGTAACGGGCGCGTCGTCCAGCTTCACCTCGTCGGGCCCGTCGGGCTCCGCGAGCTGGTCGAGGAAGAGGAACGTGGTGCAGGCCGAGCGGAACGGCTCGGGGGTCTTGCGCTCCCCGAACCCGTAGACGGCAGCACCCTTCTCGCGCAGGTGCATCACGAGCGGCGTGAAGTCGGCGTCCGACGAGACGATCCCGAAGGCGTCCGGGTGGTCGTTGTAGAGCAGGTCCATGGCGTCGACGACCATCGCCATGTCGCTGGCGTTCTTGCCGCGGCTGTAGTCGAACTGCTGGACCGGGCGGATCGCCCGCGAGTGCAGCACCTCGGTCCACGGCCGCAGGCCCGCCTTGTTCCAGTTGCCGTACGCCCGCCGGATGCTGGTCTCGCCGTAGGCGCTCAGCTCGTTGAGGATGAGGTCGATCTTCCTCGCCGACGAGTTGTCGGCGTCGATGAGCAGGGCGATGTGGGCGCGGGAGTCCATGCCGCGACGGTACGGCACCCGTGCCCACCTGACCCTCGCCCCCGGCATACAGTCACAGGCGTGCCGCTGCTCCTGGACCTGACCCCGCTGCGGAGCAACCCGCCCTACCGCCGGTTGTATGCCGGGTTCACCCTCTCGAACGTGGGCTCCCAGATGGCCGTGGTCGCCATCGGGCTGCAGGTCTACGACCTCACCCGCTCCACCGCGGCGGTCGGGATCGTGGGTCTGTGCGCCCTGGTCCCGCTCGTGGTGATGGGCCTGTATGGCGGGACGCTGGTCGACCACTTCGACCGCCGCGTCGTCGGGCTGGTCGCGCAGTCGGTGGCGTTCGTCGCGAGCATCGGGTGCGCCCTGCAGGCCTGGCTGGGCAACACCCACGTGTGGCTGCTCTATGCGTTGGTGGCCCTGTGGAACGGCGCGTTCGCGGTGACGTCTCCCGCGCGTACCTCGATCTACCCACGGATCCTGGAGCGGGAGCTGCTGCCCGCGGCGAACGCGCTGTCGGTGTTCGCCATGAACGCCTCGATGACGGTCGGCCCGCTGCTGGCCGGGGTGCTGGTCGACTGGGGTGGCTTCAAGGCGGCCTACACCGCCGATGCGGTCATCACGACCGCCGCGCTCTGGGGCCTGGCCCGGCTGCCCGCCCTGCCGCCGGAGCCCACGGCGGACGGAGCCGCCCCGACGCGTCCGGGGCTGAGGTCGGTGCTCGACGGGTTCGCCTTCCTGGCGACGCGTCCGAACGTCCGCATGACCTTCCTCGCCGACATCGCCGCGATGCTGCTGGCCCAGCCGCGGGTGCTGTTCCCGGCGGCGGGCGCGGTCATCTTCGGTGGCGGCGCCAAGACCGTCGGCGCCCTGTCGGCGGCCGCTGCGGTGGGTGGCATCCTCGCCATGTTCTTCTCGGGTCGGCTCGGCCAGGTGCGACGGCAGGGCCTGGCGATCCTCGTCTCGATCGTCGGCTGGGGAGCGGCGATCTCGGGCTTCGGGGTCGCCATGCTGGCCGCGGGTGACGTGCTCAGCCGAGGCGCCGCCCTGTGGGTCGGGCTGGTGGCGATGGCCGTCGCCGGCGGGTCCGACTCGGTGAGCGCGGTGTTCCGCACGACGATCCTGCAGGCCGCGACGCCTGACCACCTGCGCGGCCGGCTCCAAGGCGTGTTCATCGTCGTCGTGGCCGGAGGGCCGCGGCTCGGCGAGCTGGCCGGTGGCTTCCTCGCGAGCGGCATCGGCGAGGCGATGACGGCGGTGGTCGGGGGGATCGCGTGCATCGTGGCGATCGGTGTGCTGGCCCGGCTGCAACCCGGCTTCGTGCGCTACGACGCCCGTCACCCGACGCCCTAGCCGCGCTCGCTGGTCAGGCCGAGGCGCCCCGCTGCAGCGCTGCCCGGCGACGCTCGTCGGTCGCGTCCGACATCGCCCACCGCACCGTCGACGTGGCCAGCCCACCCAGCGGTCGACCGACCAGCCGTTCGGTGACCGGCAACCAGGGCAGCCGCAAGGGCAGCCGTGCCCACCGCGGGAGCATCGCGACCGCACCTGCCGCCAGCGCGGCATACCCGGGTCTGGCGGCGAGCGGCAGCGGCGGGTGCACGAGCAGGAAGCGGGCGGCCTCCCGCGCCGCCTCGGTGGACTCGAGCTCGGGGCGGTAGCCCTCGATGCGCTCCCGCAGCGCGGCCACCGTGGTCGGCGGGTCGGGCACCCCGAGCTCCCGCGCGACCACGCCACTCTGCTCGACGTAGCGGTCGGCCTCCTCGGCGGTGAGTGGCGCGACGGCATACCGCTGGTAGGCGGTGAGGAAGCTGTCGGCCTCGGTCACATGCACCCACGTGAGCAGGTGGGGGTCGCCGGCGGAGTAGGGGCGACCGTCGGCCGCCTTGCCCCGCACCCGGTCGTGGATCGAGCGCACCCGGGCGATCTGCTCCTGCGCGTGCTCGACCGTCCCGAACGTCGTCGTGGCGAGGAACTCGCTGGTGCGCTGCAGCCGCCCCCACGGGTCGCCCTTGTAGCCCGAGTGCCCGGCCACCCCCGCCATCGCGAGCGGGTGCAGGGACTGCAGCAGCAGGGCGCGGATCCCGCCCGGGAACATCGCGGCGTCGGCGTGCACCCGCCAGATCGGGTCGTCGGGCGTGAACCAGCGAGGTCCCTCGGCGCCCCAGATGCGCTCGGCCTTGGCGCGGGCGTCGTCGCCGGCGACCTTGGACCGCAGCACCGCGGCAAGCTGGCGCCTGGCCTGGTCGGCCACCGGCGCCAGCGGGGTCATGCCTTGCGCCCGGGACGGGACAGGCGCCGGATCCGCTGTGCCGGGGTGGGCACGTCGGCGGGTCGCACCCGCGTCGCGAGGTCGCTGCGGGCGATCAGCTCGGTGATCGGTGTCGTGGTCGTCGGGTGGGCCGCCACGGGCTCGTCACCCGAGAAGACGACCCAGATCGGCTCGCTGTGGTCGGCCCGGGGGTCGAAGGTCTTGAGGAACGACCCGTCGCGCACGGTGGCGGCGTGCTCGATGGCGCGGCGCCGGGCCTTCTGCCGGTCGAGGGCGGTCTGGGCGGCCTTCATCGCCGGCTCCTTGGCCTGCTGCGCGAGCACGACCACGTGGGGGCCGTACTTCACCCCCCACTTCACGAGGTTGCCGACGGCCTTGCCTTTGCTGGGCATGCTGCCTCCCTGACGGTTGCACTGCCTCACTGACGAATGCTCGAGCCTTCACCCTAATCTCGACCCATGACCCACGTGCAGCGCACCGACTACAGCGGCGACGGGATCTCCGAGGCCGACATCGCGGCGACGCCCTGGCAGCAGGCGCAGCGGTGGGTCGGCGACGCCATTGCGCGTTCCCAGGTCGAGGCCGACGTGCCCGAGCCCCTCGCCCTGTCGGTCGCGACGGTGGATGCCGAGGGACGCCCCAACGTGCGCACCGTGCTCATGCGGTTCTTCGACGAGCGGGGGCCCGGCTTCGTCACCGGGACCGAGTCCACCAAGGCGGTCGAGATCGCCGCGACCGGAGGGATCGCCGCCAGCCTGACGTGGCCCGCGATGTTCCGCGCGATCCGGTTCCGGGGCACGGCGCAGGAGCTGACGCGCGATGAGGTGGCGGGCTACTTCGGCTCGCGTCCGTGGGCGTCGCGCATCTCCGCGTGGGCGTCGCGCCAGTCCCAGCCCATCGAGGGTCGCGCCGGGCTCGAGCAGGCCTACGAGAGGTATGCCGCGCAGTTCCCCGACCACGGCGACCCCACCGACGTGCCCGTCCCCGACTTCTGGGGCGGGTACCGGGTGGTCTGCGACGAGGTGGAGTTCTGGGGTGGGCGGCGCAACCGGCTGCACGACCGGCTGGTGTTCAGCCGCGTGGGCGACGGCTCGCTCGACGACGCCGGCGCCTGGCGTCTGTTCCGCCGCCAGCCCTGACGCGCGCCCCGCGTCCCCGGGGGCCCGCGTCCCCGCGGCCCCGCGGCCCCCGCCTGGCCCACCTGGGTGCGCCTGGCCCATGCATCCTCGTGGGCCAGGCGTTCTACGGTGGGCCCACTAGCTGGCCGCGGTCTCCACCTGGCCGTCGCCGTGCCCGGAGTTGGCGCCCTCGCTGGGCTCTCGTTCCTTGCGCCGCAACAGGAACGACGACAGCGCGAGCAGGATGATCGTGACCGTCAGCAGCCCCATGAGCCGCAGCGTGTCGGCGAACTCGGGTTTGCCCAGCAGGTCCGGGGCCTTGACCGACAGCACGACGATCTCCTTGATCGACGCGATGATGCCCACGAGCAGAAACGGCTCGGCGATCAGCTCGCGTCGCGACAGCGTGGTGCGGACCGCGAAGAGCAGCTCCACCACGATGAAGACCAGCAGCAGCAGGTCGAGGATGTCGGCCGACACCTCCACGACGCTCGAGCCCGACAGGTCGCGGAACTTGCCCACGGTGGCCACCATCACCACGGCGGCAACCGCAAACAGGATCGTGGCCACCACGAGGTAGATGACGTTCTCGGCCCGCTCGATGCCGCGCTCGGTCCAGTCGGTCATGGGGCCCATGCGGGACATCCTCCCGGACCTGCGGTGACGTGGCGACCCCTTCGCTACCCGTCCGTATGGCGGGATGGCCGGAGACTGTCGGCCCCGACGTGGTCACACTTGTGAACTGAATCACAACGCGCGCGTCAGTGTCGCCGTTCGCGCGGTCCGATCTCTCGAACCGTCGCAACCCCTTGGAGCCCTCTTGGCCCTCACCCCCGGTACCCCCGACACCGCCCCCACCCCCCTGCACCCCGTCGTCGCACAGGTCACCGACCGCCTGGCCGCGCGCAGCCGTGCCAGCCGCACGGCATACCTCGAGCGGATCTCGCGCGCCGCCTCCGAGCTGAGCCTGCGCCCCGCGCGCACCGACCTCGGCTGCTCCAACCTCGCCCACGCCGTCGCGGCCTGCGGCGGCAGCGACCGCACCACCATGGCCGCCGACACCGGTGTGAGCCTCGGGATCATCACGTCCTACAACGACATGCTCAGCGCCCACGCGCCCTTCGAGCACTACCCACAGCAGATCAAGACCACCGCTCGCGAGGTCGGCGCGGTGGCCCGGGTCGCCGGCGGGGTCCCCGCCATGTGCGACGGCATCACGCAGGGTCGCGCCGGCATGGAGCTGAGCCTGTTCAGCCGGGACGTCATCGCGATGTCGACCGCCATCGCGCTCAGCCATGACGTCTTCGACGGCACCCTGATGCTCGGTGTCTGCGACAAGATCGTTCCCGGGCTCGTGGCGGGCGCGCTGTCGTTCGGCCACCTGCCCACCGGGCTCGTGCCGGCCGGACCCATGGCGTCGGGTCGCTCCAACGCCGACAAGGCCGAGACGCGCAAGGCGTTCGCCGCCGGCGAGGTCGGGCGCGACGAGCTGCTCGAGAGCGAGGTCGCGTCCTACCACTCGCCCGGCACCTGCACGTTCTACGGCACCGCGAACTCCAACCAGATGCTCATGGACGTCATGGGGCTGCACCTGCCCGGCGCGGCCTTCGTGCACCCCGACGACCCGCTGCGCGACGCCCTGACCGACGCGACCACCCGGCGGGTGGCGCAGATCGCGGCGTCCGACCGGCCGTACGGCATCGGCCAGGTCGTCGACGAGAAGTCCGTCGTCAACGGCGTGGTCGCGCTCCTGGCCACCGGTGGGTCGACGAACCACACCATGCACCTCATCTCGATGGCTGCGGCGGCCGGGATCGACCTGACCTGGGAGGACTTCGACGACCTGTCGGCGGTCGTGCCCTCGGTGGCCCGGATCTACCCCAACGGCCCGGCCGACGTGAACCACTTCCACGCGGCAGGTGGCACGCCGTTCCTCGTGCGCACCCTGCTCGAGTCGGGGCTGGCCCACGAGGACGTCCTGACGCTCGCGGGACCGGGGCTCTCGCTCTACACGCGGCGGCCGGTGCTCGTCGACGGTCGCCTCGAGTTCACCGACATCGCGACGGAGTCCGGCGACCCCGCCGTCCTCCGGCCGGCCAGTGACCCGTTCGCCGCCGACGGCGGCCTCCGGGTCCTCGGCGGCTCGCTGGGCCACGCGGTCATCAAGGTCTCGGCCGTCGCGCCGGAGCACCGGGTGGTCGAGGCGCCGGTGCGCGTCTTCACCGACCAGGTGGGCTTCCTGCAGGCGTTCTCGCGGCGCGAGCTCGACCGTGACGTCGTCGTCGTGATCCGCGAGCAGGGCCCGTCGGCCAACGGCATGCCCGAGCTCCACGCCCTCACCCCGTCGCTCGGGGTCCTCCAGAAGCGCGGGTATGCCGTGGCGCTCGTCACCGACGGCCGGATGAGTGGGGCGTCGGGTGCGATCCCCGCGGCGATCCACGTGACGCCGGAGTCCGTCCACGCGGGCCCGATCTCCAAGCTGCGCGACGGCGACGTCGTGCGCGTGGACTCGGTCGCGGGGCGGCTGGACGTCCTCGTCGACGAGCACGAGTTTGCCGCGCGCCTGCCCTCGCCGCGGGTCACCGAGGACGGCGTCGGCACGGGTCGCGAGCTGTTCGCGTCGATGCGTGCGGCCGTCGGGCGCGCCGACGAGGGCGCCCACGTGTTCGCCAGCCTGGGCCGCACCCACGACCACACCCCCGCACCGTTCCTGACCGAGGAGTCCGCATGACCACCGCCAGCACGCTGGGCGTGGAGCCCGCCCCCATCACGCCCGTCCTGCGGGGCGAGGTCGACGTCCTCGACCTCGCGCCGGTGATCCCGGTCGTCGTGGTGGAGTCCGTCGAGCAGGCGGTCCCGCTGGCGCGGGCCCTGGTGCGCGGCGGCATCCCCGTCATCGAGATCACGCTGCGCAGCGAGGCCGGCCTCGCGGCGATCGAGGCGGTCGCGTCCGAGGTGGAGGGCATGGTCGTCGGCGCCGGTACGGTCGTGTCGCCGGAGCAGGTGCGCCAGGTGCAGGACGCCGGCGCGAAGTTCCTCGTGACCCCCGGGTCGCCGCCGCGACTGCTCGAAGCGGCCCTGGCGAGTGGACTGCCGCTGCTGGCGGGTGCAGGCACCCTCACCGAGATGCTGACCCTGGCCGAGGCCGGGCTCGAGGCGATGAAGTTCTTCCCGGCCGAGGCGAGTGGCGGTCGGCCGTACCTGTCCGCCGTGAGCGGTCCGTGCCCGACGCTGCGGTTCTGCCCCACCGGCGGCATCACCCCCGAGACGGCCGCGGCGTGGCTCGCGCTGCCCAACGTCGGCTGTGTCGGCGGCTCGTGGCTGACCCCGAAGGACGCTGTCGCACAAGGGGACTGGGCACGGATCGAGGCGCTCGCCGCCGAGGCGGCGGCCCTGCGCGGCTGAACCTGCGCGGCTGCACCTGGCGGTTGGACCTGCCCGGCTGCCCTGCGCGGCTGGACCTACCCGGCTGGACGTGCGCGGGGCATGGAACAGCCCGCGGGCCTGCCTGCCGAAACGAGCGGCACGACGAGTGCAGGGGACGACCTGCACGACCCACGGGCTGCGGTGAACTGCTTGGGATTGCGCCGGATGACGCCCCTCGAGCAGTCGAGGTGCGCTAGCGCGCAGTCACCTCACGCGTCCAATAAGAAATCACTTCCTGGACCACCTCCCTTCCGTGTGCCTCGACGCTAATTCGCCGACGGCCACCTGTGCAACGACTTTCTTGCGGGGTGGTCGCGAGGAGGCCGTGGATGGGCGACCGTCAGCCGCCCCGGTGCACCTTGTGCGGGGCTGCCTGGATCCTCGGCTTGATGACCAGCAGGTCGATGTTGACGTGGGCGGGACGCTGCACCATCCACACGATCGCCTCGGCGATGTCGGCGGCGACGAGCGGGTCGGACACCCCGGCATAGACGGCGTCCGCGCGTTCCTCGTCGCCCCCGAACCGGGTCAGCGAGAACTCCTCGGTGTGCACCATGCCCGGCGCGATCTCCTCGATGCGCACGGGCTGGTCGACGAGCTCGAGCCGGAGCGTCTCGGTCATCGCTGCGACGGCGTGCTTGGCGGCGACGTAGCCCGAACCCCCTTCGTACGCAACGCGTCCCGCGATCGAGCCCACGTTGATGATGGTGCCTGCACCCGAGGCGATGAGCGCGGGCAGCAGCGCCTGGGTGACCTGGAGCGTGCCGACGACGTTGGACTCGAACATGCCGCGCCAGTCCGCGACCGACGTGGACGCGGTCGGGGCGAGACCGAGGGCGCCGCCGGCGTTGTTGACCAGGACGTCCAGCCGGTCGCCCACGGTCCCGGCGAGCCGTGCGACGTCGTCGGCCGACGACACGTCACAGACCACGGCACGACCCCCGATCTCGTCGGCCAGCGCGGTGATCCGCTCCTCGCGTCGTGCGGCGCACACCACCTCGAACCCGGCAGCGGCGAGCTGGCGAGCGGTCTCGGCGCCGATCCCGCTGCTCGCCCCGGTCACCACGGCCAGCTTCTTCTCCAACGTGGTCATGAGCGTCCTCCGGCGGGGCGGATCGTGGTGGGGTCGACGGCGATCCACGTCGCGTCGGCGCGGGCGAGCAGGCGTCCGTCCGCGGCATACAGGGCAGTGCCGCTGTGGTGCTTGCGTCCCTCGGCGCCGCGCCGCCACGCCATCACGACGTGCGGCTCACCGACCGCGGGCAGCGCGCTGACCTGGGCGGTCATGGTGCCGAGGACCATGGGCCGGTCGGCGACGCCGGCGACCCAGCCGCCCGGGCAGTCCAGCGCTGCCCAGACCGTCTCGGCGTCGACGTCCGCGGCGGGCACCCACGAGCACGCATACGCGTCGCCCCCGCCCACCCGACCGGGGCGCAGGCCGAGCCCGTCACCGGACTCGCGACGCGTGCCACACGAGAAGCACGTCGGGAACGGATGGCTGTGCAGGCCCTCGTAGCGTTCGCCGGCCGCCTCCGCGTCGGCGAACGACACCGGACCCGGTATGCCGTCCGCGCCCGGTGCGGGCGCGCGGGCCGCCTCGGCGACAGGGTGCTCGCCGTCCACCACGCGCACCCTGCCGTCGTCGAGGGTCTCGATGGTCATCGCCCGGTCCAGCGGCGGGGGCGTGCGCAGCCGCACGCTGACAGCCTCCTGCGGGCCGGGGGACAGGAGGGCGGCGGCGTGACCGCTCACCCAGCCGCCGTTGCCCGACTCGGGAGGACCGCAGAAGCGTGAGGGCACCACGAAGCCCGTGTCCTGAACCATGTCCCGAACCTACCGGGAGCGCCTGGTCCCGAGCCGCGGGCGTCCCGCCCTCGCAGATGACCGCGCCGACCCGTCGCACCCCGTCGCGCCCCGTCGCGCCCCGTCGCGCCCCGTCGCGCCCCGTCGC
>NZ_JBFUEO010000043.1:0-25212 GCF_056403935.1 Pedococcus sp. P2_E4
GGGGGTGCGCCCCACCGAGGTGTGCTTCGCCCCCGACGGCCCCGCGGGTCTGCGGCTGGCCGTCGACGGCGTGCGGTATGCCGGGCGGCGCCGCGGGCGGGCGATGGTCGCCTCCGCGGTCGAGCACTCGGCCGTCCTCGTGCCCGCCCGCGACCGCGAGGCCCACGACCCGCAGAGCGGGTTGACACTCGCCCCCGTCGACGCGCTCGGGCGGGTGGACGTCGACACCTTCACCGAGGCCCTTCGTGTCCCCGGCACGGTCGTCGCCGCGCTCCAGCACGCCAACGGCGAGGTGGGCACCACCCAGCCCGTGGCCCGGGTGCACGAGAGCTGCGCGGCTGCCGCTGTGCCCCTGATCGTCGACGCGCAGGCCTCGCTCGGCCGGACGAGCCCGCCCGACGCGTACGACGTCCTCGTCGGCGATGCCCGCTCCTGGGGCGGACCCGGTGGCCTCGGCCTCGTCGTGTTGCCCGAACGCACCCGCTGGTCACTGCCCGGTGTCACCGATCCCGACGAGGCCCTCACCGGACCGACCCGGCACACGCCGTGGCTCCCCCTCGTGCTGGCTGCCGCCGAGGCGTGGCAGCAGACCGAGGCCGCGCGTCCCGAGGAGTCCGCGAGCGCCCACGCCCTCGTCGAGCGGGTGCGCGCGGCGGCCGCGTCGATCCCCGACTGCGAGGTGGTCGGCGACCCGGTCGACCGGCTCCCCCACGTCGTGACGCTGTCGGCGCTCTACGCCGACGGGGAGTCGCTCGTGCGCGGGCTGGACCGGCTCGGCATCGCGGTGGCCTCCGGGTCGGCCTGCACGAGCAGCACGCTCGAGCCCAGCCACGTGCTGGCGGCGATGGGCGCCCTGACCCACGGCAACATCCGGGTGACCCTCCCGCTGGCGACCGTCTCGCCCCGCCGCGCGGACGACGTCGAGCGGCTCGTGGCGGTCCTGCCCGACGTGGTCTCCGCCGTCAGGGCCGAGCTCGGTGGGCGGCACCTGTGACCGAGCCGGCCCCCCTGCCCGACGCCGCCGCCGTCGTCGATGCACGCGGCCTGCGGTGCCCGCTGCCCGTCATCCGTCTGGCCCAGCGCGCCCGCGATGGTCTCGCCGGCGAGGTCCTCGAGGTCTGGGCCACCGACCCCGCAGCGGCCTCCGACGTCCCGGCCTGGGCGCGGCTGCGCGGGCACACCTACCTGGGTGCGCGCGAGGGTGAGCCCTGGGGTGCGCGCGAGGGTGAGCCCTGGGGTGCGCGCGAGGGTGAGCCCTGGGGTGCGCGCGAGGGTGGGCCCGCGCAGGGAGCGGGCTGGACGGCATACCTCGTGCGGCTCGGGACCGTAGGACCGCAGGGCGGGCGCGCGGACGGGGTGGCCCCCTGAGCGGGCCGGGGCTGGACGCCCTGGCTAGGGAACGGCGGTGAACGCGGGCGGCGGCAGCTCCACGGCAACGGCGAGCCGGGCGAGGTACTCCTCGCGGGGGATGCTCACGACTCCGAGGCTGCGCAGGTGGTCGGTGGCCCACTGCACGTCGACGATGCGGCGCGGGTCGCCGTCGGCGAAGGCATAGCCCGCCATCGCCACCACCGCGGCCTTGGATGCGTCGGTGACCCGGTGGAACATCGACTCCCCCGCGAACAGCCCGCCGATGCTCACGCCGTACAGCCCGCCGACCAGCTCGCCGCCCAGCCACGTCTCGATGCTGTGCGCCCAGCCGAGCACGTGCAGCTCGGTGTAGGCGTCGACGATCTCCTCGGTGATCCAGCGGCCCTCCCGCGAGGGGTCGGCGCACGCCTCGACGACCTGCCGGAACGCGGTGTCGACCCGCATCTCGAACCGGCGCAGCGACTTGCGCAGCGACCGGCTGGCGTGGACACCCCCGGGCAGCAGCACCCCACGGGGGTCCGGCGACCACCAGCCCATCGGCCGGGCGCCGAAGTCCCCGAGTCCCATGGGGAACACCCCGCTGCGGTAGGCCGCCACGAGGGTCCCGGGGCGCAGGTCGCCACCGACGGCGACGAGGTCCTCACCGTCGTCGACCTCGGCCACGCTGAAGTCCCATGACGTCGGCAGCGGCTCGACGGGCTCGGTCACGACGGCGGGTCCGTGGGGCGCATGCCGGTCAGGGGGCCACGCAGGCGACGTGCGGCTCGATCGCCGTGGCCGACTCCTCGCCGTAGGCGTCGGCCAGCCGCTGCAGGAAGCGCGCTTTGCCGAGGGTGTACTCCTGGGTCCCCACGGTCTCGATGACGTAGGTCGCCAGCATCGACCCCAGCTCGGCCGCGTGGCGCAGGCCCAGGTCGACCGCCAGCCCGGTCAGGAAGCCCGCCCGGAACGCGTCGCCGACTCCCGTCGGGTCGGCGCGGCGCACCTCTCGGGCCACCGACACGGTGATCGGCTCCTCACCGCGCGGCTCGATGACCACACCGTCCTTGCCCTTGGTGACGACGCGGGTGTGGACGCGGTCGGCGATCTCGGCCGCGGTCCAGCCGGTCTTCTGCTCCGTGAGGGCGGCCTCGTACTCGTTGGTGAGCAGGTAGTCCGCGCCGTCGATGAGCTGGCGGATCGTCTCGCCGTCGGCGAAGGCGAGCTGCTGGCTCGGGTCGGCGGCGAAGGGGATCCCGCGCGTGCGGCACTCGCGGGTGTGCCGCAGCATCGCCTCGGGGTCGTTGGCGCCCACGAGCACCAGGTCGAGGCCGCCGACCCGGTCGGCGATCGGGCCGAGCTCGATGGCCCGGGCCTCGCTCATCGCGCCGGCGTAGAACGTGGCGATCTGGGCCATGTCCTCGTCGGTCGTGCAGACGAAACGCGCGGTGTGCCTGGACTCGGACACGTGGACCGACTCGCAGTCGACGCCGTGGCGCTCGAGCCAGCTGCGGTAGTCGGCGAAGTCCTCGCCCACAGCACCGACGAGGATCGGCCGCTGACCGAGTCCGGCCATGCCGAACGCGATGTTGGCGGCGACTCCCCCGCGCCGCACCTCGAGGTCGTCCGCCAGGAACGACAGCGACACCTTGTCGAGCTGCTCGACCACGAGGGAGTCGCGAAAGCGTCCCTTGAAGGTCATCAGGTGGTCGGTGGCGATGGACCCGGTGATGGCTATCTGCACGGTCGAAAACCTACCTGTTCGCGCTGGTGGCGGCACTGTCGCTGCACGATCACGCGGCCCCGGCCTCCTTGCCACGCGGGTCGGTGCCCGGGCAGAGTCCAACCCCATGAGCGACCCCGACCTGTCATCGTTCGACTTCAGCGACCTGAAGGCGACCTTCGTCAACTGCACGCTGAAGCGCTCTCCTGAACGGAGCCACACCCAGGGCCTGGTCGACGTCAGCGCCGCCATCATGCGCAAGCACGGGGTCGAGGTGGACGTGGTCCGGGCGGTCGACCACGACATCGCGACCGGCGTCTACGTCGACATGACCGAGCACGGCTGGGCCAGCGACGACTGGCCCCAGCTGTTCGAGGGCATCCTGGCCTCCGACATCCTCGTCATCGCCGGGCCGATCTGGCTGGGCGACAACGCGAGCATCACCAAGCGGGTCATCGAGCGGCTGTACGGCGGGTCCTCGATGCAGAACGACGCGGGGCAGTACGTCTACTACGGCAAGGTCGGTGGCGCGATCATCACCGGCAACGAGGACGGCATCAAGCACTGCGCCCAGAACATCCTCTACAGCCTGCAGCACATCGGCTACTCGATCCCCCCGGCCGCCGACGCCGGCTGGATCGGCGAGGCCGGCCCCGGCCCGTCGTACCTCGACCCCGGCAGCGGCGGCCCGCAGAACGACTTCACGCAGCGGAACACGACGTTCATGTCGTGGAACCTCATGCACCTCGCCGCGCTGCTCAAGCGCGCTGGCGGCTTCCCCGTCGGCGGCAACCAGCGCGACCTCTGGGACGCCGGGGTGCGCTTCGACCACCCCAACCCCGAGTACCGGTAGGCACCCTCAGGACACACGAACGGGGCCCGTCACCAGTGGTGACGGGCCCCGTTCGGGCGTGGCGCTCGCGCTCAGCTGAACGAGTCGCCGCAGGCGCAGGAGCTGCCGGCGTTGGGGTTGTCGATCGTGAACCCCTGCTTCTCGATGGTGTCGGCGAAGTCGATGCTCGCGCCCTCGAGGTAGGGGGCGCTCATCCGGTCGACGACGACCTCGACCCCGTCGAAGTCGCGCACGAGGTCACCGTCGAGGGTGCGCTCGTCGAAGTAGAGCTGGTAGATGAGGCCGGAGCAGCCACCGGGCTGCACGCCGACGCGCAGGCGCAGGTCGTCACGACCCTCCTGCTCGAGCAGGGACTTGACCTTGCTGGCGGCGACGTCCGAAAGAAGCACGCCGTGCGTGGTGGCCTCGGCCGGGGCCTGGGTCAGCTCGACGTTCGCCGGAGCGGTCTGGTCCTGAACACTCATGGGGATGCGTCCTTCATGTCGGTGGAGGGTGGCACTGGGGCCAACCTGCGGTCGGCGCGAATTGTTCCCGCGCCAGTCGTTGCCCTTCTACTGTACGTCGTCGTCAGCGCTGGGGTGACCAGGTGGCCGCCACCCGGGCAGCGCGTGCCGCGAGCGTACCGACCGGGTCCGCCATGGCGGCCTCGACCTGGGCGGGGGTCTCTGCGACCGCATAGCTGCCGGACAGGCCCAGCGTCATCGCCTCACGTCGCCCGACGAGGGCCTGACCTGCGATGACGACGCTCGGGGTGGCCGTCTCGAGGGCCAGCCCCGCGACCCCGGCCACGACCTTGCCCTGCAGGCTCTGCCAGTCGAACTGCCCCTCACCGGTGACCACGAGGTCGGCTGCGGCCAGCAGGTCGCGCAGCCCCACGGCCTGCAGGACCTCGTCGACGCCGCTCACCCGCGTGGCGCCGAGCAGGTACAGGCCGTAGCCCAGCCCTCCCCCCGCGCCGGCGCCCGGCTCCTTGTCGAGCCGTCGGGCCTTGCCGGTGAGCAGGTCGGTCGTCTCGGGCAGGGTGCGACGCGCCACCTCGACATACCGGCCCAGGGAGCCCTCGAGCGCCTGGGCGAGCTCGGGCGAGGCGCCCTTCTGGGGGCTGAAGACGGCACTGGCGCCCTGGAGCCCCAGCAGCGGCGACCCGACGTCGCTCGCGAGGACCAGCTCGACCCCCCGGAAGCGGGCGCGCACGTCGTCCAGCCCTGCCAGCGCCGTGTCGTCGAGGTCCGCGAGCGCGAGTCCGCCGCGCGCGAGCTGGGCGCGGTCGCCGACGCCGAGGGCGGCGAGGAAGCCTGCACCCCCGTCGTTGGTGCCGCTGCCCCCGAGCCCGACCACGATGCGGGTGGCCCCCTCTGCGAGGGCGGCGTCGACCAGCTGGCCGACGCCCCACGTGCTGGTGAGGGCGGGGTTGCGTTCGTCGGCCCCGAGCAGGTGCAGTCCGGCCGCCTGCGCGGACTCGACGTATGCCGTGCGGCCGGCGTGCCCGTCGACCACCAGGAGCGCTGCGGGGACGTCCCGGCCCAGTGGGTCGGCGACCGTCACGACGAGCGTGCGGGCGCCCACGACAGCCCCGGCGAGGACGTCCAGGAAACCCGGACCGCCGTCGGACAGGGGCACGAGGGTGAGCAGGTCCGTGGGCGCGCTCTGCCTCCAGCCCTGCGCCATCGCGTGGGCGGCCTGCTGGGCGGTGAGGGTGCCGGTGAAGCAGTCCGGGGCGATGACGACGTGCACGGCGGCATCCTCTCAGAGCGCGGCCGACGCCCCGACTTCCGTGCTCACGAGGGCCACCGATGGCGCGGTTTCCGGCAAAGAGGTCCACACTGGATGAATGCGCCCCCGCACACCGAGCAACAAGCCGCACCTGCCCAACAGCCCGTTTCGTGCTGCGCCCGCCGTGGTGCCCCACGACTTCGCGCAGGGCGACCGGGTCACCCACGACCGTCACGGCCTCGGGTCCGTCGTCCGGATCACCGGAGACCGCATGGAGGTCAAGTTCGGGTCGAGCGTCGTGAGCGTCGCCCTGAACAGCACCAAGATCCACCCGCTCTAGGCGGCGACCGCCACCCTGCGGCGCTGGCCCTAGGGGACCAGGGTTGCCGCAAGCAGGCGGCGCACCGCGGTCTCGTCCCCGGACACCGTGAGGTGGTCGGTCGAGGCCCGGTGCCACAGGCAGAGGTACAGGTCCACCGCTGCCCCGCGCACCTGTCCGACCGCCTCGGCTGCGACCCCGCGGTCGCAGCGAACCTGACCGTCGCGCACGCGAACGGTCCACGACGCGTCGACGTCGTCGCACGAGAAGGCGATCGGATCCGGGGCCGGGATCACGTCCAGGGCGGCCTCGTGGCTGCGCCGCACCAGTGAGCGCGGCGCCATCACCTCGAACACCTCGGCCACCCCGTCGGCCGCGAGCTCCGGGCTGTGCCACGGCAGCGTCGAGCCGGCAGCGTCCCGCGGCAGGACCCCAGCCGCTTGGAGGGCATCGACGTGGTGGACGGCGGTCTCGTGGACCTGCCGCCGCCGCCAGAACCCGGCGTCCTGGTGCTGGGGAAGGGCCGAGAACGACCACGACGGGTGGTCCTCCGGCAGGGCCGCAAGGGTGTCGACGACGGTCGCCGCACACGCGGCATACCAGTCGGGCAGGGGCTGGTCACGGTCCCGCCGGGGATAGGGGTCGGGCTGGCGCGCCTCCCGGGCGCAGTGCGCAGCCCAGAGGTGGACGCGCCCGAGGTGGTCCACGAGGGTCGTGACGTCCCAGCCGGGGCAGGCAGGGACGGCTGCTGCCGGGTCGGCGTCACGGACCGTGGCGACCATCGCGGCGGTCACGGAGCGCAACGCCTGCAAGGCTGCAGCGGGGTCGAGGGTCCCGAGGGAGGCGGAGGGCATGGCCAGACCCTAGGGCTCACCGTCCGGGCGGACGAGATCCAGGCCGCGCGGGCGGGCGGCATACGATCAGGGCGTGAGCACTGTGACCCAGTCGGACTCCCCCACGAACTCCCCGCTGCCCCTGCTCGTCCTCGGACGCGGCACGGAGCTGCACACCGAGCGGGGTGTCGAGTGCCCCGGCGACCTGCCGTCGCCGTCGGATCCAGGTCTGGTCGAGCGGGCCCGGGCCGCCAAGGCGGCCCTGGGCGACCGGGTGTTCGTGCTCGGGCACCACTACCAGCGCGACGAGGTCATCGAGTTCGCCGACGTGACCGGTGACTCGTTCAAGCTCGCCAAGGACGCTGCTGCCCGCCCCGATGCGCCCTACATCGTGTTCTGTGGCGTGCACTTCATGGCCGAGTCGGCCGACATCCTCACCAGCGACGACCAGACCGTGATCCTGCCCGACCTGGCGGCCGGGTGCTCGATGGCCGACATGGCGGCGATCCGCCAGGTCGAGGACGCGTGGGACGACCTCGTCGACGCCGGCGTCGCGGACCGCACCGTCCCGGTCACGTACATGAACTCCTCGGCCGCGATCAAGGCGTTCACCGGTCGCCACGGCGGCACGATCTGCACCTCCTCCAACGCCAAGACGGCGCTCACCTGGGCCCTCGACCAGGCGGGCGAGGGCGGCAAGGTGCTGTTCCTGCCCGACCAGCACCTCGGCCGCAACACCTTCGTCCGGGAGCTCGGCGGCTCGCTCGACGGGTGCGTGGTGTTCGACCCGCACAAGCCGATGGGCGGGCTGACCAGTCAGGAGCTCCAGGACGCCACGATGATCCTGTGGCGCGGGCACTGCTCGGTGCACGGCCGGTTCAGCCTCGAGGCCGTCGAGCAGGCTCGCCGCGAGATCCCCGGCGTCAAGGTGATCGTGCACCCGGAGTGCCGCCACGAGGTCGTCGAGGCGGCCGACGAGGTGGGCTCCACCGAGAAGATCATCAAGACCATCGCGGCCGCGCCGGACGGCACGAAGTGGGTCGTCGGCACCGAGCTCAACCTGGTGCGACGGCTGGCCGCCGAGTTCCCGCGCCAGCAGGTCGCGTTCCTCGAGAAGAACGTCTGCTACTGCTCCACGATGAACCGCATCGACCTGCCGCACCTCGTCTGGGCGCTGGAGTCCCTCGTCGAGGGCCGGGTCGTCAACGCGATCCACGTCGACGACGAGGTCGCCCGCTACGCCAGGGTGGCGCTGGACCAGATGCTCGCCCTGCCCGGCGAGACCCACCGCGACTGACCCTGCTCCTCGTCAGTCGTTTCCCCCGGACCCGCACGCGAGACCGGGGTGGGGGCGACCCCTCCGTCGCCCGCACCCCGCTCGCAGCCGGGTCGCCGCTCCCGTCAGTTGAGCCGCAGCCAGGTCTGGGTGCTCCCCTGCGGGAAGCAGCCATCGGCTGCGCTCGTCGTGACCAGTCTTGCGCCGTTCGAGACGACCTTCGAGAAGTTCGGTGCGCAGCTCCCGTCTGCGGCGGTCCCGGGCGCCGCTCGCACCGTCCCGTCGGCGCCCATCGTCAGCTGCCCCCGCTGGTCGGGACGGACGGACCCGTCGCCGTCGTCGTCGACCAGGTAGCCGTACCCGTCACCCGTGGAGTCGTTGATGACCGCCAGCACGCGGTGGGTCGCCTCGTTCACCCACGTCCCCTCGAGGTGCAGGGGCAGGGTCACGTGGAAGTCGTCCCCGGGGGGATAGTTCGGCGTGAGGGCCGGGGCGCTCGCGCTGCGTGGTGACACCCGCTCAAGGTGCAGGACCGGCTGGTCCCCGGTGGTTGGACACGCGTCGCTCAGCGTCGCCTCGTCGGCCGCGACGGCCCGGATGCGAAGGGTTTCGCAGTCACCGGGCGCGCGTGGTGGGCTGGTCTCGGCCATCGTGTAGAGGTCGCCCTCGCGCTTGGTGACCATGAGCGCACCGTCACCACTGGGCACATCGGTGGCGCCACGCAGGTAGCCGGCGGCTGTGTCGGTGTTGAGGATCCGGCCGTCGGACGTGATCTCCCACAGCCACGGGCTGCCCTGGGCCCGCCACAGCCCCACGAGCCCGGGCGGCATGAGCTTCTGGCTCGGTGACGGCGCCAGGCGGTCGGCCGGTTGGCTCGGCGGGTCCGTGTTCGCCTGCCACAGGGCCACCCCCGCGACGACGAGGGCCACGGCCGCGACCGCGGCCACCACCCAGTCCCTGCGTGACCGAGGCGATGCGAGTCCCTCGGTGGGTCGTGTGTCGATGAGTGTCATCAGGCTCCCCTCCATTCGGTCCAGGTCGTGCTCCGAGACGACCAGTCCGTCGGCGACGCGGTGCAGCGCCTCGCGGGTCCGGTCCTCCATGGCGTTCACTGCGCCACCTCCAGGTCGTCGTGCAGCCGCGCCAGGGCGCGGTGCGCGTGCTTCTTCACCGAGCCGACCGAGATCTCCAGCAGGTTGGCGGTCTGTCGTTCGGTCAGGTCGAGGTAGTAGCGGCACACGACGACCTCGCGCTGGCGGGTGGGCAGTGCCTGGACGCCTGACGCGACCCGCCGTGCCTCATCGTGGGCGAGTGCGTGGGTGTCGGCCCCGGGCAGCGAGGCAAGCTCCGGGGTCAGGGGCTCGGTCGCCCGGATGGTGCGGGCCCGCCTGCGGTGCGCGGACCGGCACCGGTTGACGACGACCGCCCGCAGGTACGGGAGGGTGGCCGAGCGGTCCCGCAGGGAGTCCCAGTTCCGGTACAGCGAGATGTACGCGTCCTGGACGGCTTCCTCCGCGAGGCCCCGGTCGCTCGTGAGGAAGAACCCGAGCCGGACCAGGCCGGCGCCGTGGGCCCTGAACAACAGGGGCAGCGCCTCCTCCCTGCTGACGGACGCGTCGGCAGACCCTCCCCCGGATCTCGGGGAGTCGACGCGTCGCAGTTCTGGGCTCACACCCTCAGAGTCGCAGCGCAGCGCGGAATGGTTGACCGCCACCGAGCCGATCTTTTCGGCCGGGCCCCAGCCGCGAGGGTCACGCGGAGTCGGTGAGCTCCTCGACGGTCAGCGTGAAGTCCTCGGCGCGCAAGCGCTCGACGAGCGCGTCCCCCATGGCGGTCGAGGGGGTGAGGACGCCCGTCGCCTGCGGCAGCCGGTCGGTGTCGAAGGCGAGTGACAGGGCCGATTGCCCGAGCATGACGGTCGTGGCGGCATACCCGGGATCTCCCTTGGCACCCACGACGGCGAGGTAGCGTCGCCCGCTCTCGGTGGTGGTGCGGATCTCCATGCGGAACCAGCCGGCCGCGCGGCTCGCGGCGTCAGGGCCCTCCCCCGGCTTGGGCACCAGGCGGTCGAAGAGGGGACGGGTCCGCGGGTTGGCGAGGGCCTTGAAGGCCAGCCCGAGGCCACCGGAGAAGACGGTCGCGCGGCGTCGCCCCTTGAGGCCACGGCCGTAGCCGCTGAGCTCGCGGTAGCGGAACCTGCGGCCGTAGGCGTGATCGCGAAGGGCGTTGCTGCGCCTCACGATCCGCGTGTTGAAGGCCGCCATGATGAACGGGCCCACCCACTGCCCGGTCTCCTTGTCGACGAACACGGTGCTGGGGTCGCGTTGCGTGCCGACGTCCGGCTCGGCCTTGCGGTCCGGGCTCAGGGCATAGGGGTCGAAGACGATGCGCGCGAGCCGCCGGTCCGCCATGACCGTGTCGACCTGTGTGCGTGAGGAGTCGATCGTGCCGCCCGAGAGGCCGCCCTTCGCGCGAGCCAGCAACGTCGTGTCGAGCAGCCCACCGGCGGCATCGGCCTCCGCCCGCTGGTGCAGGAGGTGCACCCCCAGGTCGGACGGGATCGAGTCGTAGCCGCATGCGGTCACGATGCGGGCGCCGGTGGCCTTGGCCCGCGCGTCGCACTCGTCGACGACCCGCCGGACGAACAGCACCTCTCCGGTGAGGTCGGCGTAGTGGGTGCCCGCCTCGGCGCAGGCGCGCGCCAGCGGCAGACCGTACTTGAGGTAGGGACCGACGGTCGTGGCGACGACCCTCGTCGACGCGGCGAGGTGGCCCAGCGCCTCGGCGTCGTCGGCGTCGGCGACCACGATCGGCCAGTCGTGCGCCCGAGCCGGCAGCTGCGCGCGCACCGTCTCGAGCCGGGACTGGGACCGCCCGGCCAGGGCGATGCGGGCCTCAAGCGGAGCGTGGTCGGCGAGGTAGGCCGCCAGGAGCGCGCCCACGAAGCCCGTCGCCCCGTAGACGACGAGGTCGTGCGTCCGGTCGGAGCTCACGAGGTGCCGCCCCCCATCGCGCCGAGGCGGGCCAGCAGCACGGCCTCGGCGACGCAGACCTTCTCGAACTCGCCCAGGTGCAGGGACTCGTTGGCGCCGTGGGCGCGGGTGTCGGGGTCCTCGACGCCGGTCACGAGGATCGCGGCGTCAGGGAACTTCTCGGCGAACGACGCGACGAACGGGATCGAGCCCCCGACGCCGATGTCGACCGGTTCGACGCCCCACGCGTCGGTGAAGGCGGCCCGCGTCTGGTCGTAGACGGGCCCCTGGGCGTGGGCGTCGAAGCCGGCGCCCTGGTCGTCGAGGTGCACCTCGACCCTGGCCCCCCAGGGGGTGTTGGCCGCGATGTGACGCTGCACCGCGGCATACGCCTCCAGCGGCACCTCGTCGGGGGCGAGTCGGATCGACACCTTGGCGCTCGCGGTGGGGACGAGGGTGTTGGAGGACCGCGCGACCGAGGGTGCGTCGATGCCGATGACCGTGGCGGTCGGCTTGGCCCAGATCCGGTCGAGCAGGGACCCGGTGCCGATCACCTCGACCCCGTCGAGCAGTCCGGACTCCTCGCGCAACCGGGCCTCGTCGAAGTCGAGGTCGCTGGCCTTGCCCGCCTTGAGCCCGGCGATCGCGACGTCCCCGGCGTCGTCGTGCAGCGTTGCCAGGATGCGGACCAGCGCGGTGATCGCGTCGGGGACGGCTCCCCCGAACATGCCGGAGTGGACGCCGTGGTCGAGGGTCGTCACCGTCACGACGACCCGGATCAGGCCGCGCAGCGTGGTGGTCAGGGCGGGCTCGCCGATCGCCCAGTTCGTCGAGTCGGCCAGCACGATGGCGTCCGCGCGCAGCCTCTCGCCGTGCTTGTCGAGGATGGTGGCCAGCGAGTCGGAGCCGATCTCCTCCTCGCCCTCCACGAAGACCGTCACGCCCACAGGCAGGTTCCCGGAGTGCGCCCGCAGGGCGGCGAGGTGGGCCATGATGCCGGCCTTGTCGTCGGCGGCGCCGCGGCCATAGAGCCGCCCGTCGCGCTCGGTGGGCTCGAACGGTGGACTGTCCCAGTCGGCGTCCTCGCCCGGCGGCTGCACGTCGTGGTGGGCGTAGAGCAGGACCGTCGGGGCACCCTCGGGGCCCTCGACGTGGCCGATGACGGCCGGGCGACCCCCCTCACGGACGATCTCGACCTCGAGGCCCTCGGCCCGCAGCAGCGCGGCCGTGGCCTCGGCACTGGCCTCCACGTGCGCCTGGTCGAAGGCGTCGAGGCTCACGCTCGGGATCCGGGTGAGGTCCTCCAGGTCGCTGCGCAGGCCGGGCATCAGCTCGGCCACGGTCGCCTTGAGCGCCTGGATCTGGTCTGGGGTCAGAACGTCGTCGGTCACGGGACGTGAGCCTAACCGGGTCCGGCGATGCAAGCCTTCGTGCCCCGACGGCATACAGTGGACAGGTGTTTGGACGCAGCAAGACGTTGAACGAGCAGCAGGCGGAAGCCGCCTCCCGCCCCACCCGCGACGGTGCGAAGAACCGCCCCACGCCCAAGCGCAAGGACCAGGAGGCCGCCAACCGGCGCCCCCTCGTGGAGACCGACCGCAAGGCCGCCCGCACCACCGACCGCGACAAGCGACGCGAGGCGCAGCTCAAGCAGCGCCAGGCGATGGTGACCGGCGACGAGGCGCACCTGCCGGCCCGTGACAAGGGCCCGGTGCGCCGTTTCATCCGTGACCACGTCGACGCCCGCTGGAACCTCGGCGAGTTCATGCTCCCCGTGATGCTGGTGGTGCTGGCCCTGTCGTTCATCCGCTCGGCGGCCGTGTTCGCGATCGTCTCGATCGGCGTCTACGGACTGCTGCTCGTCGCCGCCGCCGACGGCTTCTTCATGTGGCGCGGCCTGAAGAAGAAGCTCATCGCCAAGTTCGGCGAGGACCAGCTGGGCCGCGGCCAGGCGATGTATGCCGTGATGCGCACCTTCCAGCTGCGGCGGTCGCGGATGCCGCGACCCCAGGTCAAGCGCGGCGAGTACCCCGCCTGATTCGCCGTCGCGCCGTCAGCCGTCGCGTCGTCAGGCGCCGTCGCGTCGCGCCGTCACTCGGCTGCGCGCAGGCTCATCGGCCCGTAGACCAGCGAGCCGTCACGGAAGAGGTTGACCGCGTCGACGCCGGCCTCGCCCAGCTCGTGCCAGGACTCGCCGAACCAGTTCTCGGCGTCGGACTGCGAGGGGAACGCCGTCGTCACGAGCTCGTCGCCGCTGAGCTCGTTGCCCTCGGCGTCGAGATAGGTCCACGTCCATGCATCGGCCATGGCGTCACTCTAGGACGCGCGCGGCTTTGACACTGCCGGGGTGCGTTGGGAGCCTCGGGCGCGTGATCGAGATCCAGGACGCCACCGTCGCGTATGCCGGCCCGCCCGGCACCGCGGCGACCGCGCCGGTTCTCGACCACGTCAGCCTGCGGGTCCCGGAGGCTGAGCTGGTCCTTGTCGTGGGTCCCACCGGGTCCGGGAAGTCGAGCCTGCTGCGGCTGCTCGGCGAAGCCGGCCCGGTGGGCTACGTCCCGCAGGACCCGCGGACGTCCTTCGTGGCCGACACGGTGGAGGCGCAGGTCCGCAGCGGCCGGGGGGTCACGCCGCGGCGCCTCGAGGAGGCCCTCGACCTGATGGGGATTGCCGACCTGCGCGACCGCCCGCTCGCCGAGCTGAGCGGAGGGCAACAACAACGCGTCGCGATCGCCACGGCGCTGGCCACCCACCCGGCTGTGCTGGTGCTGGACGAGCCCACGTCCGCGCTCGACCCCGTCGCCGCGGAGGAGGTCCTGTCCGCGCTGCACCGGCTCGTGCACGACGTGGGCACCACCGTCGTCGTCGCGGAGCACCGGCTGGAGCGGGTCGTCCACCACGCCGACGCCGTCGTGCTCGTGGGTGGCGGCACGGTGTCCGAGCTGCTCGACCCGGCCGAGGCGATGCGACGCTCGGCGATCCGGCCGCCGCTGGTGGACCTCGGCCTGCTGCTCGGGTGGGAGCCGTTGCCGTTGTCGATCCGCGACGCCCGGCGACGGCTGCGCGCGGGCAGCTCGCCGCTGCCAGGCCCGCTGGCCGACCAGCACGCGTCGCGGTTCGGCGACCCGACCCCGAACCGGGTCCCGCACCTGGGCGTCCGCGGGCTCGGGGTGGTCCGTGGCTCGGTCGTGGCCCTGCGCGAGGTGTCGATCGACCTGCACCCCGGCGAGGTGGTCGCGATGATGGGGCGCAACGGCGCCGGAAAGTCGACCCTGCTGTCGGTCCTCTCAGGCGGCACCGAGCCGACCCGGGGGGCGGTCACGAGCGCCCCTGACGTCCGCGTCCGCGGTGCCGCTCAGGACCCGTCCTGGGTCGTCGGCGACGACGACCGGGTGACCGTCGCGACCCTGCTGCGCGTGGCAGATGACGACCACGGGCTGCCTGCAGGGGCCAGCGCTGCCGTGCTCCGGTCGCTCGCTCCCGACCTGGACCACAGCCTGGCACCGTCCCAGCTGTCCGAAGGGCAGCGGATGGCCCTGGCCCTGACCGTCACCCTGGCGCCGGACTCCGACGTGCTGCTGCTGGACGAGCCGACGAGGGGGTTGGACTACGCGGCCAAGGCGCGGCTCGTCGAGCTGGTGCTCGAGCGCGCCGCCTCCGGGTCGGCGGTGGTGGTCGCCACGCACGACGTCGAGCTGGCGGCCGCGATGGCCACCACGGTGGCGGTGCTCGCCGACGGTGAGGTCGTGGCGCACGGTCCGACCCGCGAGGTCCTCGTGGGGTCACCGGCGTTCGCCCCCCAGGTGGCCAAGGTCGTGCATCCTGCGGCCCTGCTCACCGTCGCCGAGGTCCGCGCAGCCCTTGCCTGACAGCCTGACCAGCCCGTTCGCCGACGACTGGCCCGGACACTCTCGCGTGTCGTCGGCGACCCGGCGGCCGCTCGGCGGCTCGGCTCTGGGTCAGCCCGGTGGGCCTGCCTCGATCCGCCGGCGCAGCTCGGCCAGCCCCTGGTCACCGGGCTCGATCGTCCACCAGCTCTCGATCCACCAGGTCGCCCCGAGCCCGGCCCACTGCCCTGGGGTGCCGGCCGACTTCACGAACTCGCCGGTGCTGTCGCCCTCGATGACGATGTCGTAGCCGTCCCAGGGCAGCCCGGCGTCCTGGCGCAGCCGACGCACGACACCCAGCGCCTCGGCGACGGACTCGAGCGTGAGGTGCGGGCTGCCCGGCTGGGCGTCCGGGACCGCCACGGTGGGCAGCACCCCCTGCCACCGCGCGGCGCGCTCGAGGGACGGCTGCCGGCGCCGGCCGGGCAGGTGGACGCCCACCACCCACACCGGTGGGTGCGGACGCTGGGTCGGGGGTGGCGGCAGCGACGGCGCACCGTCGCCCTCGGGGCCGACCGGGTAGTGCACTCCCTCGAACGTGAACGGCTCGCCCGACAGCAGCCCGCGATAGACCGCCAACGACTCGTCGAGCTTGCGGGCGCGCACCGCCCGGCCCTCGTCGGGCTCGAACCGGGTCCACCCCGGGTGCAGCGCGCCGAGCCCGACCGACATCACCACGCGCCCACCACTCAGCCGGTCGACCGTGCTGACCATCGACGCGAGGTCCCACGGCCGGTGCCGCGACGCCGGGGTGAGCAGCGTCCCGAGCCGGATGCGGGAGGTCTGCACCGCTGCGGCCGCCAGCGTCACCCAGGCGTGCTCGCCGTACAGGCTCTCCCAGGTGAACACCGCGTCCCACCCGACCTGCTCACCGAGGGCCGCCAGCTCGGCGAACTCGCTGGCGTCGGCATAGGGGACGACGAAGCCGTACCTCATGCGCAGGACGCTACGCGCGACCACTGACACCACGCAGGGCCGGGCTCAGCCCGCGGCGCGCACCCGCACCGTCGGCTCGACGAGCACCTGCGTCGTGAGCGAGTTGGCGATGTAGCACTCGTCGTGGGCCTGGTGGATCATCCGCTCGACGGTGGCGACCTCCGCGCCGTCCGCGACCAGCACCAGGGGCCGCAGCACGATCCGCGTGATGCGCAAGGGCACCACGTCATCCGGCATCTCCCCCACTGCGTCGTCCTCGTAGCCCACGACGTCGACGCCGCCGCGCGCCGCCACCGCGAGGAACGAGAGCAACTGGCAGGACGACGCGGCGAGGACGAGCAGCTGCTCCGGGTTGGGCAGGTCGGGGTCACCACGGAAGTGCGGGTCGGAGCTCAGGTCGAGGCCCTCGCTCGCGGGCGGGGTCCAGGCCGTGTGCGCCCGCGGGTAGGCGCGGTAGCCACTACCCGTCGACCCGCTCCACTCGACCCGCGCGAGGTACGTGTGACCGCGGAAGCCGGCACCCGGCATACGAACCCTCTCTCTGCCCGCGCGGGCGTCAGCCCTCGCGGACGTCGACCTCGACGAACGGCGGCTTGACCACGGTCGCCGGCACCTCGCGGCCGCGGACGTCGATGACCACCTCGTCGCCCTCGGCGACGGACGGCGCGAGCAGTGCCAGGGCGATGCCGTTGCGCAGGGTCGGGCTGAACGTGCCCGAGGTGACCTCGCCGACCACCTCGTCGCCGACCTTGACCTCACAGTGCGCACGGGGAATCCCGCGTCCGGTGGCGAGCAGCCCCCACGCGACGCGCGACGGGCCGGCGGCCTTCTCGGCGACGAGCGCGTCCTTGCCCCAGAAGGTGTCCTTCTTCCAGCCGACCGCCCAGCCCACCCGGGCCTGGACCGGCGTGATGTCGACCGACAGCTCGTTGCCGTGCAGGGCGTAGCCCATCTCGGTGCGCAGGGTGTCGCGGGCTCCGAGACCGCAGGGCAGCCCGTCGAACGGCGCCGCCGCCTCGACCAGGGCGTCCCACAGCTGCGCCGAGACCTCCCACGCGGGCACCAGCTCGTAGCCGCGCTCACCTGTGTAGCCGGTGCGGCACACGATGACCGGGTGGCCGTTCCAGTCGGTCTCGACGAAGGACATGTACTCGTGGCCGGTGGGCAGGCCGAGCGCCTCGAGCACCTCGTCGCTCTTGGTGCCCTGGACCGCGATCACGCCATAGCCCTCGTGGAGGTTCTCGACGGTGAGCCCCTCGGGCGCGGCCGCGGCGAGCAGCTCGACGACCTGGGCCGTGTTGGCCGCGTTGGGGATGAGGAAGACGTCGTCGTCGCTGCGCAGGTAGGCGATGAGGTCGTCGACGACCCCACCGGACTCGGTGCAGCACAGGGTGTACTGGGCCTTGCCCTCGTGGATGCGGCCGAGGTCGTTGGCCAGGCAGGCGTTGACGAAGTCGCGTGCTCCCGGCCCGGAGACGCGGGCCTTGCCCAGGTGCGAGACGTCGAAGATCCCCACGCTGGTGCGCACCGCGGTGTGCTCGCGGACCACGCCCCCGCCGGGGTACTCGATCGGCATCTCCCAGCCGCCGAAGTCGGCCATCTTGGCGCCGAGGGCCACGTGCCGGTCGTGCAGGGGCGAGGTCTTGAGGGCTGCGTCGCTCATGGCGCGAACGCTACCGCTCCCCCGCGACACGGCCAGCCCTGGCGTCGCCGCCGCGGGGGCGGCCCCGGCTGCCTGCGCCGGACCGTCGTGCCCCCGTCACGGCTATCCTGCGCGGAGCAGTGCCCCACCCCCCGGACCCCCGAAGGAAGCCCACGTGACCACAGTCAGCGTGTCCGACCGCGCCCCCCATGACCTCAAGGCCGACGCCCTCGTGCTCGGCACCGTCGCCGCCGACGGCGCAGCCGTCCTCGCCGCGGGCCACGGACTGCCCCGCGGGGCGGTGACCCACGTCGCCGCCTCGCTGAAGGCACTGGGGGCATCCGGTGCCGCCGACGAGGTCGTGACGCTCGCGTCGGTGCCCGGCGTCAGTGCCTCCCTCGTCGTGCTGACCGGCCTGGGTGAGGCCACCGCGCGCACGACCTCGTTCGACCCCGAGGTGCTGCGTCGCGCCGCTGGTGCGGCCGTGCGGTCCCTCAAGGCCGCGGCCAAGGTCGTCGTGGCGCTCCCGGGCTCCGACGCCGTGTCGGTCGGCGCCGCGGCGGAGGGTGCAGCGCTGGGTGCCTACCGGTATGCCGGGGTGCGCGGCCCCAAGGCCAAGCCCACCAAGGGCGTCAGCGCCGTCACCGTGGTGACCTCCGAGGCGCGCGTCAAGGCCGTCAAGGCTGCTGCGACCCGCGCCGGTGTGCTCGCCGACGCCAAGGCCTACGCACGCGACCTCGTGAACACCCCGCCGAACAAGCTCTTCCCCCAGTCGTTCGCCGACTCCGTCAAGGAGCGCAACGCGAGCTCGAGCGCCAAGGTGACCGTCAAGGTCCTCGACGAGAAGGCCCTCCTCAAGGGCGGCTTCGGCGGCATCGTCGGGGTCGGCCAGGGCTCGGTCAACCCGCCGCGGATCGTCGTTCTCACCTGGGCGCCCGCCAGGGCCAAGGGCTCGGTGGCGCTCGTCGGCAAGGGCATCACGTTCGACTCCGGCGGCCTCAACCTCAAGCCGGCCACCGGCATGATCACCATGAAGTCCGACATGGCCGGCGCGGCCGCCGTGGCCGCGACGGTGTTCGCCGCGGCCGAGCTCGGCGTCCCGATCACGGTCACGGGCTACCTCTGCCTCGCCGAGAACATGCCCAGCGGCACGGCGCAGCGACCCAGCGACGTCGTGACGATGCGCAACGGCACCACCGTCGAGATCCTCGACACCGACGCCGAGGGCCGGATGGTCCTGGGCGACGGCATCTGCCTGGCCGGCGAGGCCAAGCCCGACGCCATCGTCGACATCGCGACCCTGACAGGCGCCCAGATGGTCGCCCTCGGCGCCCGCGTGGCCGGGATCATGGCCAACGACGACGCGTTCCGCGACCGGGTCGGCGCCGCGGCCGGCGCCGCTGGTGAGGCAGCCTGGCCGATGCCGCTGCCCGAGGACCTGCGCAGCCAGCTCGACTCCTCGGTGGCCGACCTGGCCCACAAGGGAGAGCGCTGGGGCGGAATGCTGACCGCCGGGCTCTTCCTGCGCGAGTTCGTCACCGAGGGCACCCCGTGGGCCCACGTCGACATCGCCGGCCCGTCCTTCAACGAGGGCGGCGCCTGGGGCTACACCCCCAAGGGCGCCACTGGTTTCGGCGTCGGCACCCTGCTGTCACTCGTGGAGGGCTACGCCGGCTGACCGGCACACCCGGCACACCGCGCCCCTTCCCGGGCACACCAGAGGGGCCCGTCCACGTGGACGGGCCCCTCTGCGCACCTGCTCGTGGGTGGCGCCCAGTGGCGCTCAGCGGCGGTCAGCCACCGCTCTTGCGACGGAACATCTGCTGCGTCGCCGTCGTCGCGGCTGCCTGGGCATGGTCGACCTTGCCGTGCTCGTGGTCGTCCGAGACGTCCTTGCCCGCGTGGGACTGCTTGCGGTCCAGCGCCTCGCGGAACTTGCGCTTGACGTCCTCACTCGGCCCTTGGTGCCCGGACTTCCCCTTGTCAGCCATGCTGCCTCCTGGACTCGTGCGGATCATGCGGATCGGGTGCCCCACCCTTGCACCGCAGGGGCGGCAGGGCCAACCGGATAGATGGGTCAGCCCTTGCCGCGTTGCCGCGAGTTCCAGTCACGCATCCGCTGCGGGTAGCCGGTCTGGAGCACGTCGTAGACCGGGACGCCCAGGCTGGCTGCGAGCTCGAAGGCGCTCTGCCTCGTGCCGGCCGCGCGCCGCGTCCACTCGCCGTCGTGCGCGATGAGGATCAGCGTCGTGGCAGTGACATTGGTCGGCGGCTCGACGTAGGCCTCGACCCCGCGGCGGCTCCCGGCGAACTCGGACAGGTGGCGCCGGACCGCCTGGTGGTCCACCGTCATGTTCGGTCCGTCAGAGGGTCCCCGTCGTCCGGAGCCCTTGCTCCTGCGCCACCACGCCATGGACCCACGATACGGGCACGACCTGCGGGATCACCGGCAATTCACCGGCGCCCGCGGGGCCCGGTCCGAAGTGGGACCTGCTTGCGCCTGCTCACCCGATCAGTGACAAGATGCACTGTGTCGCACGCCACCTCGGCCACGACCTGACCGGGCGCCCGCGACACACACTTCATGCGAACGACGCGAGGGAGCGACCACGATGTCGGCTGACGCCGGGCCCACCGACGAGACCACGTTCGATGTCGTCATCCTCGGCGGTGGCAGCGGCGGCTATGCCTGCGCCTTCCGCGCCGCCGAGCTCGGGCTCCGGGTGGCGCTGGTCGAGAAGGGCAAGCTGGGCGGCACCTGCCTGCACGTCGGCTGCATCCCCACCAAGGCGCTGCTGCACGCCGCCGAGGTGGCCGACACCGCGCGTGAGGGTGACAAGTTCGGCGTGAAGTCCACCTTCGAGTCTGTCGACATGTCCGGCGTCAACGCCTACAAGGACGGCGTCATCGCGCGCCTCTACAAGGGGCTGCAGGGCCTGGCGAAGTCCCACCAGATCGAGCTCGTGGAGGGAGCCGGCCGTCTCGTCGACGCGCACACCGTCGAGGTCGACGGCCGCCGCGTGACGGGGCGCCACGTCGTCCTCGCCACCGGCTCCTACGCCAAGTCGCTGCCCGGCCTCGAGATCGGCGGCCGCATCATGACCAGCGAGCAGGCCCTGTCGCTCGACTTCGTGCCCCCGCGGGTGGTGGTGCTCGGCGGTGGTGTCATCGGCGTCGAGTTCGCCTCGGTGTTCCGCTCGTTCGGCAGCGAGGTCACCATCGTCGAGGCCCTGCCCCGTCTGGTGGCCGCCGAGGACGAGGCGGTGTCCAAGACCCTCGAGCGCGCCTTCCGCAAGCGCAAGATCGCGTTCAGGACCGGCGTGAAGTTCGCCGGGGCCACCCAGTCCGGAGACACCGTGAGCGTGTCCCTCGAGGACGGCTCCACGATCGAGGCCGACCTGCTGCTCGTCGCCGTGGGTCGTGGTCCGGTCACCGACGGCCTCGGGTATGCCGAGGCGGGAGTCACGCTCGACCGAGGCTTCGTGACCACGGACGAGCGGCTGCGCACCAGCGTCGCGGGCGTGTTCGCCGTCGGCGACATCGTGCCGGGGCTGCAGCTGGCGCACCGCGGGTTCGCCCAGGGCATCTTCGTCGCCGAGGAGATCGCCGGCCTGTCGCCCGCGGTCATCGACGAGGCCGGCATCCCCCGCGTCACCTACTGCGACCCCGAGATCGCGTCGGTCGGCCTCACCGAGGCACAGGCCAGCGAGAAGTACGGCGAGGTCGAGACCTACGAGTACAACCTCGGTGGCAACGGCAAGTCCCAGATCCTCCAGACCCAGGGCTTCGTCAAGCTCGTCCGCGAGAAGGACGGCCCTGTGGTCGGCGTGCACATGATCGGCGCCCGGATGGGTGAGCAGGTCGGGGAGGCGCAGCTGATCTACAACTGGGAGGCTCTGCCCTCAGACGTGGCGTCGCTGATCCATGCGCACCCCACCCAGAACGAGTCCCTCGGAGAGGCGCACCTGGCCCTCGCCGGCAAACCGCTCCACGCACACAACTAAGAGGAGAACGAGCAGATGTCTGAACGCGTGACCATGCCGGCGCTGGGTGAGTCCGTCACCGAGGGCACCGTGACGCGCTGGCTGAAGAACGTCGGCGACACCGTCGAGGTCGACGAGCCGCTGCTCGAGGTCTCGACCGACAAGGTCGACACCGAGATCCCCTCGCCCGTGGCAGGGGTGCTGCAGGAGATCCTCGCCCAGGAGGACGACACCGTCCCGGTCGGTGCAGACCTGGCCGTGATCGGCGACGGCAGCGGTGGCGGCGACAGCGGGTCGGGAGACACCGGTGCGCAGCAGGACCAGTCGCAGGAGGCTGCGCAGCAGGACTCCGGCGAGCAGGCTTCCCAGGAGCAGGCCTCGGCCGAGTCCGACGAGCCGCCGGCGGAGGCGCCGTCCACGGTGCAGGCTCCGCAGGAGTCCACCTCCGAGCCGGAGCAGGCTGCCGCCTCAGGCGACGCGGGCGGATCCGGCTCGGGTGGCTCGGGTGGTTCGGGAGGCTCCGGCGGTGGCGAGACGGTGACCATGCCCGCACTGGGCGAGTCAGTCACCGAGGGCACGGTCACCCGCTGGCTCAAGGCCGAGGGCGACACCGTCGAGGTCGACGAGCCGCTGCTCGAGGTCTCGACCGACAAGGTCGACACCGAGATCCCCTCGCCGGTCGCCGGCACCCTGACCAAGATCCTCGTCCAGGAGGACGACACCGTCCCCGTGGGCGGCGACCTGGCCATCATCGGTGGCTCCGGTGGCGACGCCGCCGCGGCTCCCGCTCAGGAGGCCCCCGCTCAGGAGGCACCGGCCCAGGAGGCACCGGCCCAGGAGGCACCGGCCCAGGAGGCACCCGCGCAGGAGGCACCCGCGCAGGAGGCACCCGCGCAGGAGGCACCCGCGCAGGAGGCACCCGCGCAGGAGGCACCCGCGCAGGAGGCCCCAGCCCAGGCTTCCGCACCGGCTGCTCCTGCTGCCCCGGCTCCGGCCGCCCCGGCGGCAGGGTCGGGCAGCGAGGCCGACGCGTCGGCCTACGTGACCCCGTTGGTGCGCAAGCTCGCAGCCGACAACAACGTCGACCTCGGCTCGCTCAAGGGCACCGGCGTCGGCGGTCGGATCCGCAAGCAGGACGTCCTCGACGCGGCCAAGGCTGCCCAGGAGGCGGCCGCGGCGCCGGCCCCTGCCGCAGCACCCGCCGCAGCAGCGCCGTCCGCACCGAGTGCTCCGAGCGCTCCCGGCGCACCCTCGGTGTCGCCCAAGCGCGGCACCACCGAGAAGATGTCGCGGCTGCGGCAGACCATCGCCAAGCGCATGGTCGAGTCGCTGCAGGTGTCGGCGCAGCTCACGACCGTGGTCGAGGTCGACGTCACCAAGATCGCGCGGCTGCGGGCCAAGGCCAAGGGCGAGTTCGAGCGCCGTGAGGGCACCAAGCTCAGCTTCCTGCCGTTCTTCGCGCTGGCTGCCGTCGAGGGGCTCAAGGCCCACCCGAACGTCAATGCCAGCGTCGAGGGCGACACGATCAACTACCACGGCTCGGAGAACCTGGGCGTGGCGGTCGACACCGAGCGCGGCCTGCTCGTGCCCGTGATCAAGGACGCCGGCGACCTCAACATCGCGGGGCTCTCCCGCAAGATCGCCGACCTTGCCGACCGCACCCGAAACAACAAGATCACCCCGGACGAGCTGGGCGGCGGCACGTTCACGCTGACCAACACCGGCAGCCGTGGAGCCTTGTTCGACACCCCGATCATCAACCAGCCCAACGTCGCCATCCTCGGCACCGGTGCCGTCGTCAAGCGCCCGGTCGTGGTGTCCGACGGTGACGGTGGCGAGACGATCGCGGTCCGCTCGATGGTCTACCTCGCGCTGTCCTACGACCACCGGGTCGTCGACGGTGCCGACGCGGCGCGCTTCCTCACCACGATGAAGACCCGTCTCGAGGAGGGCAACTTCGAGTCCGACCTCGGACTCTGAGCCACCTCCGAGCAGCCACAGATGCCACAGCGCGTTGCCATCACCGGTTCGTCCGGCCTGATCGGCAGCGCGCTGTCGGCATTCCTGCGTGATCGCGGTGACGAGGTCGTCCACCTCGTGCGACGACCGGCACGGACCCCGGACGAGATCCGCTGGGACCCGAGCTCGCGCCACCTCGACCCCGCCTCCCTCGACGGGGTGACCGCCGTGGTCAACCTCGCCGGCGCCGGCGTGGGCGACCACCGGTGGACGCCTCGCTACCAGCAGCAGATCCTCGCGTCGCGCGTCGACTCCACGCACACCATCGCCACCGCCCTCGCCCAGCGCGGAGGCCAGTCCCGGTTGGTGAGCGGCTCGGCCGTGGGCTTCTACGGCGACCGGGATGACGAGGTGCTCACCGAGGACTCCGGCGCCGGTTCCGGGTTCCTCACCGAGGTGGTGCGGGCCTGGGAGGCCGCGACCGCCCCTGCGGCAGCCGCCGGCATCCCCGTGGCCTTCTCGCGCACCGGGCTGGTCATGGCTCCCCACGGAGGCGCGCTCGAGCGGATGATCCCCTTGGCCAGGGCCGGCATCAACGGCCCGCTCGGCAGCGGCCGCCAGTGGTGGCCCTGGATCTCGTTGCGCGACACCGTGGCCGCCCTGGCCCACCTCGTCGACCACCCCGAGGTCGTCGGCCCGGTGAACGTCGTCGGGGCCGCCCCGGCGAGACAGCGGGACGTCGCCAAGGCGCTGGGTCGCGCCGTCCACCGACCGGCAGTGCTGCCGGCGCCGTCGTTCGGCATCAAGGCCGTGCTCGGTGGCTTCGCGGTCGAGGTCCTGACCAGCAAGCGTGCCGTGCCGGCTCGGCTGGCGGACTCCGGGTTCGTCCACCAGGACGTCGACCTCGACGCGACGTTCGCTGCCCTCGTCAGCTGACGGAGTCGACCGAGGCGACGCGCCAGCGCCCGTCAGCCCACCGCAAGGTGAACACCATCGGCGAGCCCGTGACCGCTGGGCGGGGTGTCCCCGACCCCCACTCGTCCACGACGACATGGGCCGACGTGTCGACCACGGACTCCACCCGCACGATGGCTCCGGTCTGCGAGACGAGCCGCGCCGAGCGCACCGACAGCCGCACCTCGCGATAGCGCTCACCCGCCGTCGCGAGTGCCGCCACGAGCGACTCGTCGGCAGCCATGGCCGCGGAACCCCGCACGTCGAGCACCGCGAGACCGCTCCTCGAGCCCGTGTTCATCACCGTGGCGCGCCGGTCGGCCAGCGACTGCATCAGAGCCCTCGGGTCCCTGGTCGGCGCAGCACGGTCCGTCGCCGCATCGCCTGACGGTGAGGCCGAGGGTGTCGGCGAGCGCGAGGCCGACGGTGTCGGCGAGGCCGAGGCCGGGGGCGAGACCTGGAGCGCGGGCCTGGTGTCGGCGGCCACCGACCGCCGAGGGTCACCCGCGGCCTTCGAACGGGGGTGTGCGCATGGCGGGTCCGGCCACGACCACCCGCTCGCCCCGACCGACAGGCCCGTCAGCCCCAGGGCCACGAGGACCGCCGCCAGGCCCCACCCCACGACGCGGCGGCGAGCGCCCGCCTGGACGACGGACCGCTCGGCCCGTCGACGAGCGTGACGTCCGGCAGGTGCCGCCACGCCCGTCGCCGTCACGCCCGCCGCCGTCACGCCCGTCGCCGTCACGCCCGCCGCCGCCTCGACCGTCGCCGCCGCGACGCCCGTCGCCGACGTGTCCGCCGCGGCGGAACTC
>NZ_JBFUEO010000044.1:0-24446 GCF_056403935.1 Pedococcus sp. P2_E4
GCCCACGAACCGTCGTGGGCCAGGCGCACCGCCGTGGGCCGAGCCCGGCCTAGTGGCCCGGCTCGGTCACGAAGTCGATGAGCTCCTCGACGCTCGCGAGCAGGGTCGGCTCGAGGTCGGCATAGCTGCGGACGGTCCCCAGGATCTGCTTCCACGCCCGGGCGGTGTCGGCCTGGCTGGCGTGCGGCCACCCGAGGTGGGCGCAGATGCCGTCCTTCCACGACTGGCCGCGGGGGATGACCGGCCAGGCCGGGAGCCCGAGGCGCTCGGGCCGCACGCTCTGCCACACGTCGACGTACGGGTGCCCCAGGATCCGGACGTGCGCGGCATACGGCTTGACGCGGCGGGCCTCCTCGACGACCCGGTGCTCCTTGGTGCCCGGCACGAGGTGGTCCACGAGCACCCCCATCCGCCGCCCCGGACCCGGTGCGAAGTCCCGGATCGCCGCGGCGAGGTCGTCGACGCCGTCGAGCATCTCGACGACCACGCCCTCGACGCGCAGGTCGTCGCCCCAGACCTTCTCGACGAGCTCGGCGTCGTGGCGGCCCTCGACGAAGATCCGCGATCCGCTGGCCACCCGGGCGCGCACGCCCTCGACGGCCCGTGATCCGGAGGCGGTCCGTGACGCCGTCGCGCGCGCGGCTGCGAGCTCCGCCCGGGCGGCGGCCTTCGGGGGAGTCAGGACCACCGGGGCCCCGTCGAGCAGGAAGCCGGGGCCGAGGGGGAAGCCCCTGGTGCGACCCCGCCGGTCCTCGAGGTGGACGACGTGCATGCCGCCGGCCTTCTCGACCCGCACGACCGCACCGCACCAGCCCGTGTCGACGTCCTCGACGACCAGCCCGGTCTCGGCCTCCACGTCGCGGGAGCGCCCGCGCGGGGGCACCTTCCAGTCGCCGGAGAGGACGTCGGAGCCATAGCGGTCGGGCACCACGAGAGGGTATGCCGCGTGGTCGCCGCTCCCGCGCAGGCTCGCGCGACCTCGTGGAGGATTCGGGCCTGCCGGGGGAACGACATAGACTTGGCACTCGTAGAACGTGAGTGCCAACGGCCCGGAGCCGTGGCATCGGGTCGAGCGGACAGGAGGAGACAGTGAGCGAGGAACGTCGGCTCGCGGTGTTGCGCGCGATCGTCCAGGACTACGTCGAGACCTCCGAGCCCGTGGGCTCCAAGTCCCTGCTCGAGCGCCACCAGCTCGGCGTCTCGGCCGCCACCGTCCGCAACGACATGGCGGCGCTGGAGGAGGAGGGGCTGATCGCGGCCCCCCACACCAGCGCGGGGCGCGTCCCCACCGACGCCGGCTACCGCCTGTTCGTCGACCGGTTGAGCTCGGTCAAGCCGATGTCGGCTGCCGAGCGCGCGGCGATCTCGCAGTTCCTCGAGGGCGCCGTCGACCTCGACGACGTCGTCGACCGCACGGTCAGGCTGCTGGCCTCGCTCACCCGGCAGGTCGCCGTGATGCAGTACCCCTCGCTGACCCGCTCGTCGGTGCGCCACATCGAGTTCGTGCCGATGGGCGCGAGCCGGCTCATGGTCGTGCTCATCGTCAACACCGGCCGGGTCGAGCAGCGGGTCATCGAGACCGGCCACGACCTCACCAGCTCGGACGGCGAGGCCCTGCTCGGGCTGGTCCGCGCCAAGGTCAACGCCACGGCCGTGGGCCGACGCCTGGTCGACGCCGCCGCGAGCCTCGAGTCGCTGCCGGAGGAGTTCGACCCCTCAGACCGCGACCTCGTGCGCTCCGTGGTGAGGTCGCTCGACGACGCCCTCGTCGAGGAGCGTGAGGAGCGGGTCGTCCTCGCCGGCACCTCCAACCTCACCCGGGTCGGCACCGACTTCCCGCTCACCATCGGCCCGGTGCTCGAGGCCCTTGAGCAGCACGTGGTGCTGCTCAAGCTGCTCGGCACGTCGCGCGAGACCTCCGATGCCGTCTCCGTCCGCATCGGCCACGAGAACCCCTTCGCGGGGTTGCAGTCGACCTCTGTGGTCTCGACCGAGTACGGCACCGGCGCCGACCTCGTCGCCGGTCTCGGCGTGCTCGGCCCCACCCGCATGGACTACCCCACCACGATGGCGTCGGTGCGGGCCGTGGCGACCTACGTCTCCCGGATCCTCGCGCAATGACGCGCACCCGACTCCGCTCCACCGACCGTCAGCTCTGACACCAAGGACTTCCGTTGAACGACTACTACCAGGACCTCGGCGTCTCGCGGGACGCGACGGCTGAGGAGATCAAGCGCGCCTACCGCAAGAAGGCCCGCACCCTCCACCCGGACGTCAACCCCAGCCCCGAGGCCGAGGAGCAGTTCAAGAAGGTCTCGCAGGCCTACGACGTGCTCTCGGACGCCGAGAAGCGGCGCTCCTACGACATGGGCGCCGACCCCTACGCGGGCGCGGCTGCCGGCTTCGGCCAGGGCTTCTCGTTCAGCGACATCATGGACGCGTTCTTCGGCGCGGGCGCCGGCCAGGCCCAGCGGGGTCCGCGCTCGCGCCAGCGCCGCGGCCAGGACGCGCTGGTGCGACTCGACATCGACCTCGCCGACGCGGTGTTCGGTGCCGAGAAGGAGCTCACCATCGAGACGGCGGTGCTGTGCTCCACGTGTCACGGCGACGGCGCGCAGCCCGGCTCGGGTCGCCGCACCTGCGACGTCTGCGGCGGCCGGGGCGAGATTCAGCAGGTGCAGCGCTCGTTCCTCGGGCAGGTCATGACGACCCGCCCGTGCATGACCTGCCAGGGCTTCGGCGAGGTGCTCGTGAGCCCCTGCTTCGAGTGCTCCGGCGACGGCCGGGTCCGCACCCGTCGCACGATCAAGATCAAGGTCCCGGCCGGGGTGGACACCGGCACGCGGATCCAGCTCGGCGGCGAGGGCGAGGTCGGCCAGGGTGGCGGGCCCGCCGGCGACCTGTACGTCGAGGTCAACGTCCGGCAGCACGCGACCTTCCAGCGGCGCGGCGACGACCTGCACTGCACCGTCGAGCTGCCCATGACGGCGGCGGCCCTGGGCAGCACGCTCAAGCTCGACACCTTCGACGGGTCGCACGAGCTCGAGGTCAAGCGCGGCACCCAGGCCGGCGACGCGATGACCCTGCGTGGCCTCGGCGTCACCCACCTGCGCGGCACCGGGCGCGGCGACCTCATCGTGCACGCCAACGTGCAGACCCCGACGCGGCTCGACGACCAGCAGGAGGACCTGCTCCGCCAGCTTGCATCCCTGCGTGGCGAGGAGCGACCCGAGGGCCGCCTCGCGCCCGCCGGTCAGGGCCTGTTCGGCAAGCTGCGCGACGCCTTCAAGGCCAAGTAGCCCGCCACATGACGCTGCCGCTGTTCCTCGTCGACCCGGCGCTGCTCGACGGCGTGGCCGAGGGGGCGTCGGTCACGCTCGACGGGGCGGAGGGACGCCACGCGGCAACCGTCCGCCGGATCGCGGCAGGGGAGCAGGTGATGCTCGCCGACGGCGCAGGGCTGCGCGTCACGTGCGACGTGGTGGGCGCAGGCAAGGCAGAGCTCGCCCTCCGGGTCGTCGGTGTACGTCGCGACGCCGAGCCGCAGCCGCGCTTCGTCCTCGTCCAGGCGCTCGCCAAGGGTGACCGCGACGACCAGGCGATCGAGGCGGCCACGGAGTTCGGGGTCGACGAGGTCGTGCCCTGGCAGGCGGCCCGCAGCATCGTCCAGTGGCGCGGCGAGCGTGGCGACAAGGCCCGGCGCAAGTGGGAGTCGACCGTGCTGTCGGCGACCAAGCAGTCGCGCAGGTCGCGCACCCCCGTCGTCGCGGGGCTCGCCACGACCAAGGACCTCGCCGCCCGCATCGGCGGCGCCGCAGCGGCATACGTCCTGCACGAGGACGCCAGGGCGAGCCTGGCCGCGCAAGCGTTGCCGGACGCGGGCGACGTGCTCGTCGTCGTCGGTCCCGAGGGTGGGATCACCCCCGAGGAGGTCGCGGCCTTCGAGGCCGCCGGGGCCGTGACCGTGCGGCTCGGTGACACGGTGCTCCGCTCGTCGAGCGCCGGGCCGGCCGCGCTGGCGGTGCTGAGCGCGGCCGGTCGCTGGCGCTGACGCTGACGGCTACTTCACGGTGAAGGTCGTGCTGACCTCGGCGGCGACCTTGTCGCCGTCCTGCATGCTCATCTCGAACACGCGGATCGTGTAGTCGCCGGGGGAGAGCACCCCGAGGTCGACCGTGTAGGTGCCCTGCATCGGAGCCCCGACCGAGGCCATCGCGTTGCCGGCCTTGACCTGGGTGGTGCCGCGCTTGAGCTGCCAGCTGACGTTGGCCTCGAAGACGATCGCCTGACCCGTGATGGTCACGGCCWTGCCGGCGGGCAGCACCTGGTCGCGGCTGGGGGCGGTGATCCAGATCGGCGCCGCGTCCTCGTAGAGGCGGTCCGACGGCGGCCGGGTGAGGCCCTTGTCCGTGGCGACCGACCCGAAGAGCGGCTTGGCCTGACCGTGGACGGTGAACCGCACCGGGACGCTCGACTGGGCGGCGGCCTGGGCCGTCCACACGAGCTCCTGCACGGCGAGGCGCTGGATCTCGGCCGTCACGGCCGCCTGCGGGTTGCCGGCGTTGGCGAGGTCGACCGTGATCGACGCCGAGGTCACCGACACCGCACCGATCGTCTGGCCGGACCAGGGCTGCAGGTAGCCCGCGGTGTTGCTCCACGGCTGGGCGTTGACCGCGGTGACGAGGGCCGCCTTGGCGCGCTCCTCGGGGCTTGCCCCGGTGGGCAGCTGGGCGCCCACGAACTCGCGGAACAGCTTGTAGGTCGGCTTGTCGTCGCCGATCGGGCCGACGAAGTAGACCGGCAGCGACACCGCGGTCGTGCCTGCCGTCGTCGGCAGGTCGGTGGCCGTGGCGGAGGGGCCGGGGCCGGACGTCTGCGGGACGGTGGGGGAGTCGGGCGGCGTGACGCTCGGGGTGGACGTGCCGGCTGGAGGCGTGGGGTCCGGCGAGTCGCCCTGGGTGGCGGCCCAGACGCCGCCACCGATGACGGCCACGGTGGCCGCAGCGGCGACGGGGACGAGCCAGCGTCGGGGTGACTGGTCGCGCGCCGGTCCGGCGGCCCGCGCCTCGTGGAGGATGTCGTCGAGCCGGTCGCTGGGCGTGAAGCGCGCGGCTTCGCGGGTCAGCACCTGGCGCAGCTCGCGCTCGACCCGGTCGAACTCGCCGGGCTCGAAGTGCGGGTCCAGGAACTCGGGCTGGTTGCGCTCGTTCACGATGCCGCCTCCATCCGGTCGCGCAGGGCTGCGAGGCCCCGGTGGGCGTGGGCCTTGACCGAGCCGGCCGAGATGCCGAGGGCGTCGGCGATCTCGGCCTCGCTGAGGTCGAGGTAGTAGCGCATGGTCAGGACTTCTCTCTGGCGTTGGGGAAGGCGTCCGAGGGCCGTGATCATCGAGCTGGTCGCCTCGGAGTCGAGCGCCCGGTCCTCGGCGCTGACCTCGGTGCGACGGCCGTATGCCGTGGGCTCGCCCTGCTCGCGGGCGACGTAGCGCTGCTCGACGCCGCGGTGCCGGAGCCCGGAGCGGGCCCCGTTGACCACGGCGCGGCGCAGGTAGGCGGCGGCGCTGGCCTCGCTGCGCAGGGTGTCCCAGTGCCGGTGCACGGCGATGAAGGCGTCCTGGACGACCTCCTCGGCGCCCTGGTCGTCCCGCAGCAGCAGCCAGGCGAGCCGGACCAAGCCGGTCCAGTGCGCGGCATACAGCTCCGCGATGGCGACATCGGCGGCCGGAGGGGCGCTGCCACCACGGTCTCGCTCTGCCACGCTCAACAGTCTCACGCCCCACTGACGCACAGCTCCGTCTGAAGGTTGACGCGCCGGTACTGTCATCGCATGGCTGACCAGACCACCTCGGACGGCATCCCGACCGATCCCGCGTGCCTCTTCTGCAGGATCGCCGCAGGACAGGTCCCGGCGACCCTGGTCCACGAGGACGAGCACACGGTGGCGTTCCGCGACCTGGACCCCCAGGCGCCGACCCACGTGCTGGTGATCCCCCGTCGCCACGTCCCCGACGTGGGGACGCTGGCCCGGGAAGCGCCGGGCGAGGTGGCCCCCCTCATGGCGGCCGTCGCGGCGGTGGCGCAGGCCGAGGGAGTCGACGCCGGCGGCTATCGCAGCGTGTTCAACACGGGGGCCGACGCCCAGCAGAGCGTGTTCCACGCCCACGTCCACGTCCTCGGTGGGCGGGCCATGACGTGGCCGCCCGGCTGAGCGGCACCGTAGACTGGACGGACCATGCCTGACGCCGATCATCAGACCACGCTGGGGGGCGCGCCTGACGGCGCTCGTCCCACACCCACGCACACCGTCGTGATCCCGCCCGAGGTGCAGATGGTGACGCTGCTGGGGCCGCGCGACGAGCTCCTGCGCACCATGGAGCGGGCCTTCCCCCAGCTGCAGATCCACGTGCGGGGAAACGAGTTCCACCTGTCCGGCCCGAGCGCCGACGTGGCCCTCGCCGAGCGCACCATCGACGAGCTGCTGCTCGTGATCGAGGGGGGCCAGCCGCTCAACCGTGACGCGGTCGAGCGCTCGATCAGCATGCTGCGGGCCCAGACCACCGAGCGCCCCGCCGACGTCCTGACGATGAACATCGTGAGCAACCGCGGTCGCACGATCCGGCCCAAGACGCTCAACCAGAAGCACTACGTCGACGCGATCGACCAGCACACCATCGTCTTCGGCATCGGCCCTGCGGGCACCGGCAAGACCTACCTCGCGATGGCCAAGGCGGTCGCGGCACTGCAGGCCAAGCAGGTCAACCGGATCATCCTCACCCGCCCCGCGGTCGAGGCCGGCGAGCGGCTCGGCTTCCTGCCCGGCACGCTCAACGACAAGATCGACCCCTACCTGCGGCCGCTCTACGACGCGCTGCACGACATGGTCGACCCCGAGTCGATCCCGCGGCTCATGGCCGCCGGCACCATCGAGGTCGCACCGCTGGCCTACATGCGTGGCCGCTCGTTGAACGACGCGTTCATCATCCTCGACGAGGCGCAGAACACCTCGCCCGAGCAGATGAAGATGTTCCTCACGCGACTCGGCTTCGGCTCCAAGATGGTCGTCACCGGTGACGTGACCCAGGTGGACCTGCCGGAGGGCACCCGGTCGGGCCTGCGCGTGGTCCGCGACATCCTGGTCGACGTCGAGGACATCCACTTCTCGATCCTCACCCCGCAGGACGTCGTCCGGCACCGCCTCGTCGGTGCCATCGTCGACGCCTACGGCAAGTGGGACGACCAGCAGTCGAACGGCCAGCCGTCACGGCCGCACACCCCGGGCTCGGAAGGGCGGGGACAGCGTGAGCGTCGACGTTCTCAATGAGACCGACCACCGGCTCGACGAGCTCGAGCTGATGGCCCTGAGCAAGTACGTCATGCAGGAGATGAGGGTGCACCCCGGTGCCGACCTGTGCCTGCGCCTCGTCGACGAGGCCGCGATGGAGGTCCTCCACGTGCAGTGGATGGACCTGCCGGGTCCGACCGACGTCATGAGCTTCCCGATGGACGAGCTGCGGCCCGGCCGCGACGGCGAGGAGCCCGAGGAGGGCGTCCTCGGCGACATCGTGCTGTGCCCGTCCGTGGCCGCCAAGCAGGCCGCCGAGGCCGGACACGCCATCGAGGAGGAGCTGTTGCTGCTCACCACCCACGGCATCCTGCACCTGCTCGGCTACGACCACGCCGAGCCGGACGAGGAACGTGAGATGTTCGAGCTGCAGCGCCAGCTGCTCCTGACCTTCCTCGCGGGCCGCGGACGCACCACCACCTGAGGACCCGATGACCACGCTCATCCTGGCGGCGATCGTCAGCATCCTCATCGCCTTCCTCCTTGCCCTCGCGGAGGCCGCGATCTGGCGGATGTCCCGTGTCCGCGCGCAGGAACTCCTCGACGAGCGGCGACCCGGCGCCTCGGCGCTGGTCACGATCGTGGGCGACAGCGCGGCATACCTCTCGGTGACGGCGTTCCTGCGGATCGTGGCCGAGGCCACGACCGCCGTGCTCATCACGCTCGGGGCCGTCGACCTCGTCGACGGCTTCTGGAAGCCGCTGCTCATCGCCATCGGCGTCATGGCGCTGGTGTCGTTCGTCATCGTCGGTGTCTCGCCCCGCACCCTGGGCCGCCAGCACTCCGACAAGGTCGCGCTGGTCGCCTCGCCGTTCATCGTCTGGCTGCGCCGGGTGCTGGGTCCCGTCGCGCGGGTCCTCGTGGCCCTTGGCAACGCCGTGACGCCGGGGAGGGGCTACCGCGACGGGCCGTTCCAGAGCGAGTCCGAGCTGCGCGACCTGGTCGACCTCGCCGGTGAGAGCGCGGTGATCGAGGACGAGGAGCGCGAGATGATCCACTCCGTCTTCGAGCTCGGTGACACCATCGCCCGTGAGGTCATGGTCCCGCGCACCGACATGGTGAGCATCGACCGCGACAAGACGCTGCGCTCGGCGATGTCCCTGTTCCTGCGGTCCGGCTTCTCGCGCATCCCCGTGGTCGGCGACGGGTCCGACGACATCCTGGGGCTGCTCTACTTCAAGGACGTCGCGCGCCGGGTCAACGCCGACCACGACGCCGGGGGCCTGCCCGTCACCGCCCAGATGCGGCCGATGCACTTCGTCCCCGAGAGCAAGCCGGTCGACGACCTGCTGCGCGAGATGCAGCGCGACCAGAGCCACTTCGCGGTCGTCGTCGACGAGTACGGCGGCACCGCCGGCCTTGTCACGATCGAGGACATCATCGAGGAGATCGTCGGCGAGATCGCGGACGAGTACGACCGCGAGGCCCCGGGCGTCGAGGAGCTCGGCGACGGACGCACCCGCGTGCCCGCGACCATGGACATCGACGACCTCGCCGACCTGTTCGACGTCGAGATCGACGAGGACGAGGTCGACACGGTCGGTGGCCTCATCGGCAAGCACATCGGGCGCGTGCCGATCGTGGGCTCACGGTGCGAGGTGGCCGGGCTCGTCCTCACCGCAGAGCGGATGGCCGGTCGTCGCCACCGGATCGCGTCGGTCATCGTCGAGCGGGTGCCCGAGCCCGTCGCCGCCGACGAGCCGGCGGAGACTAGCGTGGAGCCCCAGCGAGAGGAAGTGTCATGACCGCGAGTGGTTCCGAGGGCGCCGAGGGGTATGCCGGGCCGCCGCCTGCCGGGTACGTCGCCGGGTTCGCCTGCCTGGTCGGGCGCCCCAACGCGGGCAAGTCGACGCTGACCAACGCGCTGGTCGGCCAGAAGGTCGCCATCACCTCGTCGAAACCGCAGACGACCCGACACACGATCCGGGGCATCGTGAGCACCGAGGCCTCGCAGCTGGTGCTCGTCGACACCCCAGGACTGCACAAGCCGCGCACCCTGCTGGGCGAACGCCTCAACGACGTCGTGCGCGAGACCCTGCTCGAGGTCGACGTGATCGGCTTCTGCCTGCCCGCCGACCAGCGGATCGGCCCCGGCGACGCGTTCATCGCCCGGGAGCTCAAGGAGATCCAGCAGTCCAAGCGCCGGCCGGTCGTCGCGATCGCCACGAAGACCGACCTGGTCGACCGCCAGCGGCTCGCCGAGCACCTCATCGCCATCGACCAGCTGGGGGACTGGGCCGCGATCGTCCCCGTGTCGGCCGTCAACGGGTCGCAGGTCGAGGAGCTCGCCGGTGTGCTGGCGTCCTACCTGCCCTCGTCGCCCGGGCCGCTGTACCCGGAGGACGTGCTGACCGACGAGCCGCACCTGGTGATGATCGCCGAGCTCGTCCGCGAGGCAGCCCTCGAGGGGGTCCGCGACGAGCTGCCGCACTCGCTGGCCGTCGTCGTCGAGGAGATGGTCCAGCGCGAGGGCCGGCCCGCCGGCAAGCCACTGCTGGACGTGCGCGTCAACGTGTTCGTCGAGCGCTCCTCCCAGAAGGCCATCATCATCGGCCGCGGTGGGTCACGACTGCGTGAGGTCGGCACCAACGCCCGGGCCGGCATCGAGAAGCTGCTGGGTCAGAAGGTCTACCTCGACCTGCACGTCAAGATCGCCAAGGACTGGCAGCGCGACCCCAAGCAGCTCCAGCGCCTCGGCTTCTGACCACTCGGAGCAGCGCCTGCCACGCGCCTGTGCGGCGTCGGTGCACTCACTGTGGTGAGCGTCACTGCATACACGGGAACCGTTGGGGCACAACGAATCTGTGCACCGCGCCCGCCTCCGCACCCAGAGCGGATTTGGCGTCTCGGGCGTCTCTCGGCAGGGTGGGTCGTCGGTCCAGACCGACCATCGACCCGGACCCCGCGATACGCAACTGACGAGAACCCGAAGGAGCGGCGCCGCACGCGCCACCAACCCTGTGACTACTGATCTCCGACACACCGGCCCGGTGGCCCCTGCTGAGGCGGCGGGCGAACACGAGGCCCTTGACCACCTCCACGACACGATCCACCCCGCCCTCGACCCCGTGATCGAGGAGCACCCCGCCGAGGAGCCGCAGAAGGTCGACACCATCGTGTTCGGTGTCACGGCAGCCATCGCGGTCGGCTTCGTGCTGTGGGGATTCCTCAGCACGAGCACGCTCAGCTCCGCCTCGACCACCGGGCTCGGCTGGGTCGTGCACAACATGGGCTGGCTGTTCTCTCTCGTGGCGTCGGGCTGCGTGCTCTTCGTCATCTGGCTGGCTGCCGGCAAGTTCGGCCGCATCCCGCTGGGCCGGGACGACGAGGAGCCGGAGTTCAAGACCGTCTCCTGGATCGCCATGATGTTCTCGGCGGGCATGGGCATCGGCCTGATGTTCTACGGCGTCTCCGAGCCGCTGTCGCACTTCGTCACCCCGCCGCCCGGCACCGGTGAGGCGGGCAACCCCGAGGCCGTGCAGAACGCCATGGCCACCACCTTGTTCCACTGGACGCTGCACCCCTGGGCGATCTACGCGGTGGTCGGCCTCGCCGTGGCCTACGGCGTGTTCCGCAAGGGCCGCTCGCTGCTCATCAGCTCGGCGTTCGCGCCGCTGCTCGGCGACAAGCGCGCCGCCGGACCCGCGGGGCGCGTCATCGACATGCTCGCGATCTTCGCGACGCTGTTCGGCTCGGCGGCCTCGCTCGGCCTCGGTGCCCTGCAGATCGGCTCCGGCCTCGAGATCGTCGGCGGACTGGGCAAGACCGGCAACATGGTGCTCGTCGCCATCATCGCCGTGCTCACCGTCTGCTTCATCCTGTCGGCGGTGTCCGGCGTCGCCAAGGGCATCCAGTGGCTGTCCAACGTCAACATGGTGCTGGCCCTCGTGCTCGCGGTGTTCGTGTTCGTCGTGGGCCCGACCGTGTTCATCCTCAACCTCGTGCCGACCGCCGTGGGCTCGTACTTCCAGGACCTCGCCATGATGTCCGCCCGCACCGACGCCGCCGGTGGGGACGCGATGAAGGAGTGGCTGTCCGGCTGGACGATCTTCTACTGGGCCTGGTGGGTCAGCTGGACCCCGTTCGTCGGCATGTTCATCGCCCGCATCTCGCGTGGTCGCACCATCCGGCAGTTCGTCACGGGTGTCCTGCTCGTACCCAGCGCGGTGTCGCTCGTGTGGTTCGCGATCTTCGGCGGGGCCGGCATCGACGTGCAGCGCGGAGGCACCGACCTCGCGGGGTCGGCCAGCGCCGAGGCGTCGCTGTTCGGGCTCCTCGCGCAGATGCCGCTGTCGACCATCACGTCCGTGATCGTCATGCTCCTGGTCGCGATCTTCTTCGTGTCGGGCGCCGATGCGGCCTCGATCGTCATGGGCACGTTGTCCGAGCGGGGGACGCTGGCACCGAGCCGCAAGACGGTCATCTTCTGGGGTGCGGCCACCGGTGCCGTCGCCGCGGTCATGCTCCTCGTCGGTGGTGAGGACGCCCTGTCAGGGCTGCAGAACATCACCATCGTCGCCGCCCTGCCGTTCCTGGTGGTGATGGTCGGCCTGGCCATCGCCCTGGTCAAGGACCTGAGCAGCGACCCGCTCATCGTGCGTCGTGCGTATGCCGTCGCAGCCGTCGAGCAGGCCGTCGTGGCCGGCGTGACCGAGCACGGCGACGACTTCACGCTCACCTTCGAGGAGTCCGCGCCCGGCGAGGGCGTCGGCGATCTGGTGACGACCACCCCGGTGACGACCACCTCGGCCAACGGCACCGTCGCCGACGAGGGTCACGATGCTGCCTTCGAGCGCGCAGGTTCTGCCACATCGTGAGCCGCTGAACCGGTGCACGACCGGGCCGACCTATCCTTGGTCCCATGAGAATTGGTGTCTTCGGGGCCACCGGGCAGGTCGGCTCGGTCATGCGTGCACTCCTCGCCGAGCGGGCCTTCCCGGTCGACGAGATCCGCTTCTTCGCGTCGGCGCGCTCTGCCGGCACGACGCTGCCGTGGGCCGGCGGCGAGGTCACGGTCGAGGACTCGGCGACCGCTGACTTCTCGGGCATCGACATCGCGTTGTTCTCCAACGGGGGAGCGGCCTCCAAGGAGCTCGCCCCCAAGGTCGCCGCCGCCGGCGCCATCGTCGTCGACAACTCCTCCGCGTGGCGCAAGGACCCCGAGGTGCCGCTGGTCGTGAGCGAGGTCAACGCCGACGACCTCGACACCATCCCCAAGGGGATCGTCGCCAACCCCAACTGCACCACCATGGCCGCCATGCCGGTCCTCAAGCCGCTGCACGACGAGGCCGGCCTCGTCCGGCTGACGGTCGCGTCCTACCAGGCCGTGTCCGGCTCCGGTGGCAAGGGCGTCCAGGAGCTCGACGGCCAGCTGCGCGGTGGGTATGCCGCGGGCGCGCCTGCCGACCTCGCCCTCGACGGGCGCGCGGTGGAGGTCCCGGCGCCGAACGTCTACGCCGTCCCGGTCGGCTTCAACGTCATCCCGCTCGCCGGGTCGATCGTCGACGACGGGTCGCTCGAGACCGACGAGGAGCAGAAGCTCCGCAACGAGTCCCGCAAGATCCTGCACATCCCGGAGCTGCTGGTGTCGGGCACCTGCGTGCGCGTGCCCGTCTTCACCGGTCACTCGCTGGCCATCCACGCCGAGTTCGCGGACGACATCACGCCGGAGCGCGCCCTCGAGCTGCTGGCCAAGGCGCCGGGTGTCGTGATCGCCGACGTGCCCAACCCGCTCGAGGCGGCCGGGCGCGACGACGTCTACGTCGGCCGGGTCCGCGCCGACCAGGCTGCACCGGCGGGCAAGGGCTTGGTGCTCTTCGTGGTGGGAGACAACCTGCGCAAGGGCGCGGCCCTCAACGCCGTCCAGATCGCCGAAGAGCTGCTCAAGCGCCGCTGAGCTGGGTCAGCGGACGGCGCGCCAGACCGACTCGTCCGCACTCGGGCCGGGTGACCACTGCGCGATCCACGGGCCGGTGCCCTCGCTCTGGTCGATGACGCCGTCCTCGAGCCAGGTGTAGTCCCCGGCCAGCACCCCCTTGGCCAGTCGCCCGTCCGCGTCGTCGGTGTTGCTCCACAGGTCCGTGAACAGCGCCTCGACGCGCAGCCTGCTCTGTTGGCAGAACACGTCGGCCAGCTGCTGGGCCGAGCGCCCCCTGACCTCGTCGTCGCTGCGCAGCATCTCGGCCCGGCTGCAGGCCGCCGCGATCGCGAACAGCTCGGCGCCGATGTCGACGACCCGGCCGAGGAAGGCCTGGCGGTACTCCAGCCTCGCCTGCCAGCGCGACATCCCGTAGAACGTCTGCCGGGCGAGCTTGCGACTGGACCGCTCCACGAACCGCAGGTGGGTGGCCAAGGGGCCGAACTCGGCATACGAGGTCGGTGCGGCACCCTTGCCGACGACGAGCTGCGGCAACCACTTGGCATAGAACCCGCTCGCGCCCGCGGCAGCCCGCGCCTTGTCCTCGAGGGTTGCGTCCTTGTCGGCGAGCGCCCCCGCGGCCTTGAGGTGGGCGTCGACGGCCTCCCGCGCGATCAGCAGGTGCATGATCTCGGTGGAGCCCTCGAAGATCCGGTTGATCCGCAGGTCGCGCATCATCTGCTCGGCAGGCACGGCGCGTTCGCCACGGGCTCGGAGCGACTCAGCGGTCTCGTAGCCTCGCCCGCCCCGGACCTGAACCAGCTCGTCGGCGATCTTCCACGCCATCTCGGAGGCCCAGAGCTTGGCCAGCGCTGCCTCGATCCGGATGTCCTTGCTGCCGGCGTCGGCCAGCTGGGCGGACAGCTCGAGCACCGACTCCAGGCCATACGTCGTCGCGGCGATGAAGGCGATCTTCTCGGCCACGGCTCCGTGCTCGCCGACCGGACGCCCCCACTGCACCCGCTCGGCCGACCACTCGCGCGAGATCTTGAGGGCCCACTTGCCCGCGGCGGCGCACATCGCCGGGATCGACAGCCGTCCTGAGTTGAGGGTGGTGAGCGCGATCTTGAGGCCGTCGCCCTCCTTGCCGAGCCGGTTCTCGACCGGCACGCGCACCTGGTGGAACCGGGTCAGGCCGTTCTCGATCCCCTTGAGCCCCATGAACGAGTTGCGCCGCTCGACCGTGATGCCCTCGGCGGTGCCCTCGACCACGAACGCGGTGATGCCGCCCCGCTGCCCGTCGCGCGCGGGCACCCGGGCCATCACGACGAGCAGCTCTGCGACGACGCCGTTGGTGGTCCACAGCTTCACCCCGTCGAGGAGGTATGCCGTGCCGTCCTCGGTGGGGGTCGCGGTGCTGCCCATGCGGGCCGGGTCCGAGCCGACGTCGGGCTCGGTCAGGAGGAAGGCCGAGATGGCCCCGGCGGCACACCGGGGGAGGAAGGCCTGCTTCTGCTCGGCCGTGCCGACGAGCTTGACCGGCTCGGGGACGCCGATGGACTGGTGGGCCGAGAGGAGCGCGCCGAGGCTGGGGTGGGCCGACCCGACGAGCATGAGCGCATTGCCGTACGACGACATGGTCAGGCCGAGGCCGCCGTACTCGCGCGGGATCTTCATGCCGAAGGCGCCGATGGCGGCGAGCCGGGCCAGCACCTCGTCCGGGATCAGCGCGTCGCGCTCGATCTGTGCTCCGTCGATGTCGGCGCAGACCTCACGCAGCCTGGCGAGGAACTCGTCGCCGCGCGCCTCGTCCTCGGCGGTGGCGCGGGGGTGCGGGTGGACCAGGTCGAGGTCGAAGTGACCGAGGTAGAGGCCCTTCGCGAAGCTGGGGCGCTCCCAGTCGGTCTGGCGTGCCGCCTCGGCGACGGCGCGCGACTCGCGTTCGCTGGCGTGCACCACCGGCTCCGGCTCGGCGGCGTTCGGGGCCGGGCGGTCCTGCTCGACGTCACTGCTCATGTGATCGCCTCCTGACCTCACGCTACCCCCGGGTAGGCGGGTCGACCACCGCGCTCAGAGGTCGGTCATCCACTGCCGCCAGGTCTGGGTGACGACCATGCCGACGTGCTCGTAGAGCCCGAGGGCCCCCGTCCGCGAGTCGGTCGACAGCTCGCTGACGGTCGCACCGTGCCCGCGGGCTCGCTCGAAGGCGTCCACGAGCAGGGCCCGGGCCAGGCCCAGGCCGCGCTGGTCCCGGCGTACGGCGATGGCGTCGACGTAGCCGGTGTCGGCCGCGAGGATCGTGTAGCAGACACCGACCTCGGTGCCCTGCGGGTCGACGACGAACCGGATCTGCCACGGCTCGAACCCCGGCCGCAGCGGTCCTCGTGGCGCCCAGTCGTCGTAGCTCGACGGGTCACGGTCCGGCCATTCGTTGAAGGCGTCCTCGATGAGCTGGAAGGCGACCGGCCCGTCGGCGGGACCGGCGAACTCGCGCAGCGTGTAGCCGTCGGGCAGTGGCTGCGGCTCGATGGCCGCGCCCTCGGGCAGCTGCAGGACCCACGACGTCCACCCGACCCGGTAGCCGCGCGCTTCGAAGAAGGCCTCCGCGCCGCTGCCGCCCGGAACCGTCTGACCGACGAGCGCGGAGCCTCGCGTCCGGGCGCAGGCCTCGAGCCAGTCGGCCAGCCACGTGCCGATGCCGCGTCCGCGGTAGTCCGGGTGCACCGAGGCGTCGGCGCGTCGGCCCTTGAAGACCTCGCCGGACGCGGCGAGGCGGTCGCCGTCCCACACTCCGATGCTCTCGGTGGCGAGGTCGAAGCTGCCCCGGGCCCAGTCGCCCTGGATGTCCTCGACCTCGATCGCGGCCTCTCCGGCGTCGACCCTCTCTGCGGCTGCGACGACGTCGCAGACTGCCTGGGCGTCGGTAGGGACGAGCGGGCGGGCGTCGAAGCCGTCTGGGAGAGCCACGAGCCGAGGATGCCGGACGGGGTGCGGGGCTGTCGCCCGAGTTTCCGGAACTGGGGATGGCCCGGGCTCAGTTATTGTGAGACAGTTCTCTCGAAACAGTTCTCTCACATCTGGTGGTGCACCGTGACCAACCCCTACGGAGATGTCGAGCTCACGCCCCGCGGCATGCGGGCGCTGGCCCACCCGGTGCGCCTCGCGATCCTCAGCCGGCTGCAGGTCGACGGGCCGAGCACGGCCACGGCCCTGGCGCCCCAGGTCGGTGCGACGCCCTCCGTCACGAGCTGGCACCTGCGGCACCTCGCGGAGCACGGCCTGGTGCAGGACGCCGACGTGGAGTCCGACGGCCGTCAGCGGTGGTGGGAGGCGGTCGGGCGCGGGTTCCGGTACGTGGCGACGCCCGACGACGCTGGGCGGGACGCGGCGGCTCTGCTGGAGCGGGTGATGTTCGACCAGGCCGAGCACCTGCCCCGACAGTGGGCGAGCGAGGTCGGGCCGCTGCTCGAGGTCGACTGGCGTCGCTCGGCCGGTCTGTCCAACACGACGTTAGTGGCGACCGCCGACGAGTTGGGTGAGGTCGAGGCGGCCATCGAGGCGGTGCTGGCGCCCTACGTGCTGCGCAAGAGCAACCGCGTCAGCGTCCCGGGCGCCCGCAACGTCCGGATGCTGCGCTACGTCCTGCCCGAGGCGGATCTGACCTCGTGAGCGACTCGGAGACGAGATCGACCGCGACGACCACGAGGCAGCCGCTGTGGCGGGACCGTCGCTTCGCGACCTACTGGGCTGGTCAGGGCATCTCCCAGTTCGGCGACCGGATCACGGAGCTGGCGCTGCCCCTGATCGCGGTCACCGCCCTGCACGCCGGGGCATCGACGGTGGGCCTGCTGACGGCCGCCGTGTGGGCCCCGAACCTGCTGTCCCTGTTCGTCGGGACGTGGGTCGACCACCAGGTGCGCAAGCGCCGGCTGCTCATCGTCGCCGACCTGCTGCGCTGCGTCGTCCTGCTGAGCCTGCCCGTCGCCCACCTGTTCGGGGCCATCAGCCTGGCCCAGCTGTTCGCGGTCGCCCTGCTGGCCGGGGCCGGGCAGGTGCTCTACCAGACGTCCTACCCGAGCTTCTTCGTCGGACTGGTCCGCCGCGACCAGTACGTCGAGGCGAACAGCCTGCTCAGCGGCACCAGGTCGGCGTCGTTCGTGGCCGGACCAGCTGTGGCCGGTGGACTGATCCAGGCCGTGACCGCACCGGTCGCCATGCTGGTCGATGCCGTCACCTTCGCGGTCTCTGCGCTGATGATCGGCAAGGTCCGCGTCGACGACCTCCCGGTCGACAGCACCGACCAGCCGGGACTGCTCCGGCGTGCGCGAGACGGGATGTCCCTCGTCCTGCGGGACCGCTACCTGCGCGCGTCCCTCGCCTGTGCCAGCACCATCAACCTGTTCAACCTCATGGCGGGGGCGCTGCTCATCCTGTATGCCAGTCGCGAGCTGGGCCTGGCCGCCGGGGTGATCGGCCTCGCCCTGGGCATCGGGGCCACGGGCGGGCTGCTCGGCACCGCGCTCGCCGGCCCCCTGACCCGAGGGATCGGGGTCGGGCGCACCATCGCCCTCGGAGCCGTCCTGTTCTCCGCCCCATTCGCTCTCCTGCCGCTGGCTGGCGGGGCCACGTGGTCGAGCGCGGGCGTGCTGGCGCTGGTCGAGTTCGTCTCGAGCGTCGGCGTCATGTGCCTCGACATCCCGCTCAACGCCCTGATGACCGCCGTGACCCCCGACGGCGTCCGCAGCAGGGTCAGCGGGGCGTTCTCGACGGTGAACTACGGCATCCGGCCGGTCGGGGCGGTGGTCGGCGGTCTGCTCGGGGGCTGGATCGGACTGGCCCCGACCATGGTCGTCGCCGCCGTCGGTGGGTCGCTGTCAGTGCTGTTCCTGCTCTGGTCGCCCGTGTATGCGACGCGCACGATCGAGGGGCTCGACGCCGTCCACAGCACGGGTGGAGACTCGGCCTCAGCCACCGCCACAGACCCGGCCTGAGACACCGCGGCAGACCCGCGCGAGCCTCGCGGCAGCGCAAGGAGACAGATGTCCATCCACGACTTCGAGCGCTACCCGCTCACGTTCGGCCCCAGCCCCGTCCACCCGCTGGCGCGGCTGTCCGCCCACCTGGGCGGCGCGCAGGTCTGGGCCAAGCGTGAGGACTGCAACAGCGGTCTGGCCTTTGGTGGCAACAAGACCCGCAAGCTGGAGTACATCGTCCCCGACGTGCTGGCGCAGGGCGCCGACACCCTCGTGTCCATCGGCGGGTACCAGTCGAACCACACCCGCCAGGTCGCGGCCGTCGCAGCCCACCTGGGCCTCCGGTGCCGGCTGGTCCAGGAGAAGTGGGTGGACTGGGACGACCCGGTCAACGACAAGGTCGGCAACATCCTCTTGTCGCGGATCATGGGCGCCGATGCGCGGCTCGACCCGCACGGGTTCGACATCGGTATCCGCACGTCGTGGGAGGACGCCCTCCGCGAGGTGGAGGAGGCTGGGGGCAAGCCCTACGGCATACCGGCAGGGGCCTCGGAGCACCCACTCGGCGGGCTGGGCTTCGCGGGCTGGGCCTATGAGGTCGCGGAGCAGGAGCGGTCGCTCGGGGTCTTCTTCGACACGATCGTCGTCTGCACCGTCACCGGCTCGACCCACGCGGGCATGGTCGCCGGCTTCGCCGCACTCGAGGACGCCGGTGGGAGGCCGCGGCGCGTGCTCGGCATCGACGCCTCCGCCACCATCGACAAGACCCGCGACCAGGTGCGGCGCATCGCGCAGCACACGGCCGACCTCATCGAGCTCGGGCGGCCACTGCGCGCCGACGAGGTGACGGTGCTCGAGGGCTGGGCCGGCGACCTCTACGGCATCCCCGTGGAGTCGACCGTGGACGCGATCCGGCTCAGCGGGAGGCTCGAGGGGATGATCATCGACCCCGTGTACGAGGGGAAGTCGATGGCCGGGCTGCTCGACCTCGTGACCACGGGAGAGATCCCTGCGGACTCCACCGTGCTGTACGCCCACCTCGGCGGGCAGCCGGCGCTCAACGCGTACTCGGGCATCTTCGACTGAGGTCGAGTGCCTGACACGAGCCATGGACAGGTGTCAGGCAGACGACTCGATCAGGCGAACGACCAGCCGCGGTCCTCGAGCGCTTCCCGCAGGAACCGCACGGCGACGGGTCCGACGCCGTGGATCGCGAGCAGCTCGGGCTCGCCGAGGTCACGCACCTGCTCCAGCGTCACCACGCCGATAGCGCGCAGGGCTCGGGTCGCCGGGGCGCCGATGCGGGGTATGGGAGTGCCGGCCGGGAGTGCCTGCCTGTCGGCGCGCGGTGCACCCGCCTCGGCGTCGACGACGGCGACCCCGCGCGGCGACAGCCGGTAGCCGATGTCGAGCGACTCGGTGAGCCCGAGCTCCTTGAGCTTGCGCACGTCGCGCTTGAAGCTCGGGGTGTCGCGCCCCAGCTCGGCGGCCAGCTCGGGGGCCCGGACCGTCGGTGAGCGGTCGATGATCGCCAGCGTCGCCCGGGTCCACGGACCGATGGTGGAGGCGCGGTCGAGCCGGTCGAGGCGCTCACGGATCCGGCCTGTCTCGTCGGGGTCGAGGAGGGTGGCCCGCAGCTGCTCCCGGGGGTCGGCGCCTGCATGGCGCAGGCCCACCCGCCACACGGGCCGGTCGGCCTTGGCGTCGAGCATCCGACGCAGGTCGGCGAGCGAGCCCGCGCCGGCGCGGCGGGCCTCGTCCGCGGTGATCCGCGTGGCCGCGACCCTCTCGACCGAGGTGACCTCGAGCAGCCCCACCCGGGTGCGCAGGCGGGTGCCGACCACCACGCGCGGTCGGTCCCAGCGGCGGAAGGCCAGGTCGACGCGCCCATCCCGGATGGCGACGAGGACGTCCGGTCTGATCATCATGGCCGCAACCTATCGAGGTCGAGTGCCTGAGACGGTTCCATGGGCACGTCTCAGGCACTCATCCCTGGCGTCCGGATGGTGGGCGACGGGGGTCGCACGATGGACGGGTGCCCGCCACCCGGCATACCCTCTGACCGTGCGTTCCACACGCCTCCTCCTTCGCCGCCGCGGCGGGGCCTGACCGATCAGCCGCCCCTCGTCGCGGAGTTCGTGTTGCCGGCTGAGACCCTGAGTACAGCCAACTGCAGCGAATCGTGAGGCGAGACACCATGATCCACCCCCAGCAGCCGTCGGGTATGCCGGTCACGAAGTACGTGCCCTTCAAGGACCAGATCCCGTTCGACCTGCCCGACCGCACCTGGCCCACGCGGGTCATCGACCACGCGCCCCGGTGGTGCGCCGTCGACCTGCGCGACGGCAACCAGGCGCTCATCGACCCGATGAGCCCGGACCGCAAGAAGCGCATGTTCGAGCTGCTCGTCCGGATGGGCTACAAGGAGATCGAGGTCGGCTTCCCGAGCGCGAGCCAGACCGACTACGACTTCGTGCGGATGCTCATCGAGGACGACATGATCCCCGACGACGTGACGATCCAGGTGCTCACGCAGTGTCGGGACCACCTCGTCGAGCGGACCTTCGACTCCATCCGCGGGGCCAAGCAGGCGATCGTGCACTTCTACAACTCGACGTCGATCCTGCAGCGGCGCGTGGTGTTCGGGCTCGACCAGGACGGCATCGTCGACATCGCCCTCCAGGCGGCCCGGCTGTGTCGCAAGCTCGAGGAGACCATCCCCGACACGACCGTCTACTACGAGTACAGCCCGGAGTCCTACACAGGCACCGAGCTGGACTTCGCGGTGCGGATCTGCAACGAGGTGGCCGACGTCATCGACCCGACGCCCGACCACAAGATGATCATCAACCTGCCCGCGACCGTCGAGATGGCGACGCCCAACGTCTACGCGGACTCGATCGAGTGGATGATCCGCCACCTCGAGCGACGCGACTCCATCGTGGTCTCGCTGCACCCGCACAACGACCGGGGGACCGGCGTGGCGGCGGCCGAGCTGGGCTACCTGGCCGGCGCCGACCGGATCGAGGGCTGCCTGTTCGGCAACGGGGAACGCACCGGCAACGTCGACCTGGTGACGTTGGGCATGAACCTGTTCTCGCAGGGGATCGACCCGCAGATCGACTTCTCCGACCTCGACGAGATCCGCCGTACGGTCGAGCACTGCAACCAGCTGCCCGTCGGTGAGCGCCACCCGTGGGGCGGCGACCTGGTCTTCACCGCGTTCTCGGGGTCGCACCAGGACGCGATCAAGAAGGGCTTCGAGGACATGGACCGCCAGGTCAAGGCCTCCGGCAAGACCATCAACGAGCTGGTCTGGGGCGTGCCCTACCTGCCGATCGACCCGCACGACGTCGGCCGGTCCTACGAGGCGGTCGTCCGGGTCAACAGCCAGTCCGGCAAGGGCGGTGTGGCCTACCTGCTCAAGGCCGAGCACCAGCTCGACCTGCCGCGCCGGCTCCAGATCGAGTTCAGTGGCGTCGTCCAGGCCAAGACCGACAGCGAGGGCGGCGAGGTGAGCGCGGCGCAGCTGTGGGAGATCTTCCAGGACGAGTACCTCCCCGCCGTCGACGGTGGCGTCAACTCGTGGGGCCGGTTCACCCCGATCAGCCACTCGTTGCTCAGCGAGCAGGGAGGCGTCGACAAGATCAGCGCGACGATGCTCGACCGTGGCGTGGAGGTCACCGTCGAGGGCACCGGCAACGGACCCATCGCCGCCTTCATCGACGCCATGTCGACGCTGGGAGTCGACGTCCGTGTCCTCGACTACGCCGAGCACGCGCTGTCGGCCGGTGGCGACGCGAAGGCCGCCGCGTACGTCGAGTGCGCCGTCGGTGACCGGGTGCTCTGGGGCGTCGGCCTTCACTCCTCGATCGTCAAGGCCTCGCTCACCGCGGTGCTGTCGGCGGTCAACCGCGCCGAGCGGATGCCCCCGCTCGCCTGAGCTGAGGTATGTCGCGTGGCGCCGGCGGACCGGCTCGGTAGGCGCGTGCCGTGGGATCGGCGGGTCAGCGGACGCCGCGGGGGCGGAACTGGATCGAGATGCGCGGGCCGACCGGCTTGCTGGTCTTGGGAATGGCGTGGTCCCACGTGCGCTGGCACGAGCCCCCCATGACGACGAGGTCGCCGTGGCCGAGCGAGAATCCCCGCGACTCGCCACCGCCCCGCGGGCGCAGCGCCAGCGTGCGTGCGGAGCCGATCGACAGGATCGCGACCATGGTGTCGAGGTCCTTGGCGCGGCCGATCCGGTCGCCGTGCCACGCGACGGAGTCCCGGCCGTCGCGGTAGAGGCACATCCCGGCGGTCACGAACGGCTCACCCAGCTCCGCGGCATACCACTGGGACAGGGCGTCACGGGCCTGGGTGAGGACCGGGTGGGGGAGCGCTTCGCCCTCGTCGTAGAACTTGAGCAGGCGTGGGACGTCGACCATGCGCTCGTACATCTCTCGGCGCTCGGCGTGCCACGACACCTCGTGGTGAAGCGACTCGAAGAGGGTGTCGGCGCCGGCGAGCCAGCCCGGTCGGTAGTCGACCCACGCCCCGCGGCTCAGCTCGGTGCGGCTCAGCCCGGGCGGCAGGGGCCGCAGGGCGATCTCGTCGGCGATGTCGAGCAGGGACCCCTGGAATGCCGTGGCCATGGCACGACCATACCCCACATTCGAACACGTGTTCTAGTGTTTCGGTGGTCCGTGGCCGGCCACGGACCACACCCAGGGCCCGCGTCCCCGGTCAGTTCCCGGAACGGAGCCGGGCCAGCTCGGCGGTCAGCTCGGTGCGCATCCCGTCGTGCTGCGGGCCGAGCACCGTCTGCGGATCCGGGTCGCTCCAGCGCTCGGTCGGATGCATCCACACGGGGCGCGGGGCGAGGTCGCCCTCCCACTCGTAGCGGGGCCAGACGTGGCCGTGCAGGAAGGCATCGGTGTTGCCCAGGATCTCGAGGTTGACGCGGCGGAACTGCGCGTCGCGGCGCTCGCAGACGATCTGCACGGCCTCGCCGAGCCGCTCCAGGTCGTCGAGGAACTCCAGCCGGCGCGCCCGGGGGAGGTCGGTGAGCCGGTCGACGCCAGGGGTGTCGCTGATCAGGACGCAGTAGCCCGGGATGAACTGCACGTCCCCGATACAGGCGAACCCGGCGCTCATGCGGGTGAGCACCGAGGGGTTCTCACCACGCAGCGCTGCGCCGACCCGGTCCGTCTTCCAGTCGCTCATGGCGCGAGACGCTACCGTCGTCCCATGACCGAGCCGCGTCCCGGGGACGAGCAGCTTGCCCGCGGCCTGGCATGCGGACTCTGGGCCGGGCTGGCCGCGGTCGTCGTCATCCTGGTCGTCTTGGCCCTGGTGTTCTTCGGGCTGGGGCTGAGCGGCTGAGGGGCTGGGGCTGGGGCTGGGGCTGGGGGCTGACCTGCGGCACGGCATACCCGCAATCTGGGCGGGGCTTGCGACAATGGGGGCATGCCCCTGTACCGCGACGAAGGCATCGTCCTGCGCACCCAGAAGCTGGGTGAGGCCGATCGCATCGTCACGCTGCTCACGCGGGGTCTCGGGAAGGTCCGCGTGGTCGGCAAGGGGGTGCGCCGCACCAAGAGCAGGTTCGGGGCGAGGCTCGAGCCGGCGATGATGGTCGACGTCCAGTGCTACGAGGGGCGCTCGCTCGACACCGTGACCCAGGCCGAGTGCCTCGCGTCGTGGGGTGACGTGCTGGCGCGCGACTACACGACCTACACGGCTGCGGCCGCGATGCTCGAGACAGCCGACCGCCTCACCGAGGAGCGCGAGCCCAACCTCCAGCAGTACCTCCTGCTCCAGGGTGCGCTGCGCTCGATGGCCGAGGGGCTGCACGACCCCGGGCTGGTCCTCGACGCCTACCTGCTGCGGGCGCTCGCGATCGCCGGCTGGGCCCCGAGCTTCCACGACTGCGCCCGGTGCGGCGCCGAGGGTCCGCACCGCGCCTTCAACCTCGCGGCCGGCGGCACCGTCTGCCCGGTATGCCGGCCGCCCGGCTCCGCGGCGCCCGCGCCGGAGACGTTGTCGCTGCTGGCCGCTCTGCTCGCCGGCGACTGGGTCGTCGCCGACGCGTCGCAGGGGCGGCACCGTCGCGAGGGCAGCACCCTGGCGAGCGCCTTCCTCCAGTGGCACCTCGAACGCGGTGTGCGATCGTTGCGCCTCGTGGACCGACGCGACCCCGATGCCCAGACCCTCGACTCCCGCGTGACGTGGTCTGCGACGCCGACCGTCACGACCCCGGCGGCCGCGACGCCCGCCGCGACGTCCCCCGC
>NZ_JBFUEO010000045.1:0-24088 GCF_056403935.1 Pedococcus sp. P2_E4
CGCTGGCCCTGCGCCACCGGGCCGCCGAGCTGGACGAGGCCGGCGACCTCCTGCACGCCCATGCCGTCGCCGTCGACGAGGCCCTGGCACGGCTCGCGCGGCTGGCCGGGCTGGAGGGTGCTGGTGACCCGCACGGCTGACGGCACGCCGCCCTCGTCGGGCGGCCACCTGACCGTGCGCGGCGGGACGGGTGGCACCTCGGTCGGGCTGGAGTCCCTGGACCAAGCCGCGGCGACCCTGCTGCGCGTGTCGCGGGACGTGGCGGAGGTGGCCGGGCGGCTCGCCGTCGCCGCGGCGGACCCGGTGCTGGTGGCGACGAGCCTGCTCAACCCGGCGACCGCGGCCCGCGCCGAGGTGGCGCTCGGAGCCTGCCTCGCCCCACACCGAATCGTCCGCGACGTGGTGGAGCTCGCCTCGCTGGCGACGGCTGTCCGCGCGGCCACGTGCGCCTACCGCGCGGTCGAGGAGGGCGTCATGTGCTCGGTGGAGGCTGTCCAGGACGCCGTCATGCTGGGCGTCGGCGCCCAGTGGCCCGCGGTCACCCTGGCCGCGGCCGGGCTCGAGGTCGCAGGCGTGGACCAGGGTGCGGCGCTCGACCGGACGGTGTTCCTCGCGCCGTGGACGGCCGACCTTGCGGGCGGTGCCGAGGGCCTGGTGCTGGGGGCAGCACTCAGCCCGCTGTCGGCGGTGCCGTTCGGGACGGCGCTCGCCCTCGACGCGGCCACCGGCGGGGTTGGCTCCGCTCCGGGCTACGAGGACGGGGTCCGCGTGCTGTCGCTCGCCGCCTCCGGGGTCGGCCTGCTGTCGGAGCCGAGCCTGGTGCGCGTGGTGCCGAGGCCGGCGCCGCGCGCCGGCGCCGGGGCGCCGAGCAACCTCGCCGACCTCACCCGCGACCAGCGAAACCTCAGCGACGGCGAGGACTACCCCGGCCACGTCCGGGTCGTCGAGGTGCCGCAGCCGGCCGGGGGTTCGGCGTGGGTCGTCGAGGTCAGCGGCACCCAGGTGTGGGACCCCAGAGCCGGGGGCAACCCGTTCGACCTGACGAGCGACGTGCGGCTGACGGCCCAGCAGCCGACCGCGCTGACGGCAGGAGCGGCGCAGGCACTCGCGCTGGCGCAGGCCGACGCGGCGGCGGCTCGGGCCGCCGGAACTGCTGCCCGAGCGGCTGGGGGCGCTCCCCGCGACGTCGCCGACGAGCCCGTGCTCCTGGTCGGTCACAGCCTCGGCGGGATCGCCGCCTCGGCGCTCGCCACGTCCCCGACGTTCACCGCCGGTCACCGGGTCACCCACGTCGTCACGATGGGTTCGCCGGTGTCCCGGGCCGCGATGGCCCCGTCGGTCGAGGTGCTCTCGCTGGAGCACCACCAGGACGCCGTGCCGCGCCTCGACGGCCAGCCCAACCCTGACAGCCGCCACTGGGTGACGGCGACCCGTGACCTCGCCGACGACCCGGAGGCCCGGACGGCAGCGGCGGCGCATGACGGGACGGAGTACGTCGAGACCGCCGCCCTCGTCGACGCCAGCGACGACCCGTCCGTCGTGCACTGGCGTGAGTCGGCGCGAGCGTTCTTCGTCGCGGACCGGTACGGCGCCCCCGTCATCCGCGACTACCGGCTCGAGCGGGTGGGCCCACAGGACGCCGCCTCCGGGGTGGCACAATCCGAGCCGTGAACCCGTCGACCGCCATGGCCACCGTGCTGGTCGACGAGCTGGTCCGCTGCGGCGTGCGCCACGCGGTGCTCTGCCCTGGGTCGAGGTCGGCGCCGCTCGCCTACGCGCTGCACGAGGCCGAGCGCGCTCGCAGGCTCACCCTCCACGTCCGGGTCGACGAGCGGTCCGCGGGCTTCCTCGCCCTGGGGCTGGCCAAGCTGACGCGCGTGCCGGCGGTGGTCGTGACCACCTCCGGCACTGCCGTGGCCAACCTGCACCCGGCGGTCCTCGAGGCCCACCACGGTGTCGTCCCGCTCGTGGTGCTGAGCGCCGACCGTCCGGTGGAGCTCCGGGGGACCGGCGCCAACCAGACGACCACCCAGCCGGGCCTGTATGCCGGCGCGGTCCGGTGGTCGCGCGACCTCGCCGCCCCGGTGCGCGAGGTGGGCGAGGTGGAGCGCTGGCGTGTGGCTGCCAGGGACGCTGTGAGCCACGCGGTCGGGGCGGACCCCTCCGGCGAGCCCGGTCCCGCGCACCTCAACGTCCAGCTTCGTGAGCCCCTGGTGCCCACCCAGGGCGCCGACTGGCCCGAGTCCCTGACCGCCTCCGGGCACCCGGTGCCGGTGGCCGAGCGAGTCCCCGACGATGAAAGGCTCACTGCGGCCGCAGAGTTCGCTCGCGAGCCGCGCACCCTCGTCGTGGTGGGGGACCTGCCTGACCCGGAGCAGTTCGGGCGGGTCCTGGCGTGGGCCCGCAGCCACGGGTGGCCGGTGGTGGCCGAGCCGTTCGGCACCCATCCCCGTGACGGCGTGACCCCGCATGCCCCCCTCGTCCTCGCCAGCGACAGCTGGCTCGACGCCCATCTCCCGTCGCGGGTGGTGGCTGTGGGCCGCCTGACCCTGTCCCGGCCGGTGGCGGCGCTCCTGCGCCGACCGGGGGTGCGGCTCGAGGTCGTGCGGACCCACCGGTGGATCGAGTCGGCACCGACGGTGGCGCGCGTCTGGGAGCCGGAGGTCCTCGACGTCCTGGGTGGGCACGCGGCAGGGGCGACGACGTCGAGTTCCGACCTTCGCTGGGCGGCGGCCTGGGCGGACGCGGGGCGGGCCGTGGGCGCGGTCCTGCCCGCCGGCTCTCCGGCAGGCGGTGGCGAGCAGGACCCTGGCGCCGACGGGATGCGCAGCATCGACGTCGCGGACGTGCTGTGGCGTGAGATCCCTTCCGGTGCAACACTTTTCGTCGGCCCGTCGAACAGCGTGCGCGACCTCGACCTGACCGCAGGCGGGCGTGACCGTGCCCTGACCGTGGTGGCCAACCGCGGGCTGGCGGGCATCGACGGGTGCGTGTCGACGGCGAGCGGCATCGCGCTGGCTGGGCCGGGACCGACCTACGCGTGGATGGGCGACCTGACGTTCCTGCACGACGCCAACGGCCTGCTGGTCGGGCCCCTCGAACAGCGGCCCGACCTGACCTTGGTCGTCACCAACGACGACGGCGGCGGCATCTTCACGCTGCTCGAGCCGGGGGAGCCCGAGCGTGCAGCCGACTTCGAGCGGCTCTTCGGCACCCCGACCGGCACGGACCTCGCGGCGTTGTGCGCCGCCCACGGAGTGGCCCACGAACGGGTCACCACTGCGCAGCAGCTGGCGGTCGCCGTGTCGAGGCGGCCGCGGGGGCTGACCGTCGTCGAGGTCCCGGTGCGCCGCGACCTGCACCGTGGCAGCCATGCCGCGCTGCGCGACGCCGCCCGGTCCGTCCTGGCCTGACCCGCGGTGCGGCCATGTCTGCACGGTGCCCGGTCGGTGCCCGGGCGCCGACCAGCCGCGTGCCCCACTGCGCACCCCACGGGCGACCTGCGATAGTCGTCCGGCAGAGGCGATACGCCACCCGGGAGGAGGGACCCATGAGCACCACGGCACGGTCGGCACCACGGCTCGAGGACGTCGCGCGCGTCGCGGGGGTCTCCCACCAGACGGTCTCGAGGGTGATCAACGGGTCGTCGAAGGTGGCTCCCGCCACGCGCGACCGGGTCCTCGATGCCGTCCGCGAGCTCGGCTACCGGCGCAACAACGCGGCCCGTGCGCTGGTGACGCAGAAGTCCGGCGTCATCGGCGTGGTCGCCGCCGGGCTCGGCTACTTCGGGCCCTCAAGCACCGTCGTCGGGCTGGAGCTCGCGGCCCGAGCCCAGGGCTACAGCATCGTGCTCGCCTCGCTGCCGGACGTCACTCCGGAAGCCACCTCCGAGGCGATCGACCACCTGGTGTCCGAATCGGTCGAGGCGATCGTCCTCATCGCGCCCGACGACACCGGGCTCGACCTCGGCATCGGCTCCACGCTGCCGATCCCGGTCGTGGTCCTCGACGCCGAGCCGGGGCGCGCGAGCTTCGCGGTCGGGGTGGACCACGAGGCCGGCGCCATGCTGGCCACCCAGCACCTGATCGACCTCGGTCACGAGCGCATCGCGCACATCAGCGGCCCGCCCGACTGGTACCAGGCCCAGGCCCGCGAGACCGGCTGGCGCCGCAGCCTCGCCAAGGCCGGCTTGCCCGCCCCCGACGTCCTCGTGGGCGACTGGAGCGCCTCGAGCGGCTACTCGCTGGGTCGCGAGCTGGCGGCCGAGGGAACCGCGACCGCGGTCTTCGTCGCGAACGACCAGATGTCGATCGGGCTCCTGCGGGCGCTGGCCGAGGCCGGCCTGCGGGTGCCGCAGGACGTGAGCGTGGTGGGGTTCGACGACATCCCGGAGTCGGAGTACTTCACCCCACCGCTGACGACGGTCCGCCAGAACTTCGTGGCCCTGGGCCGCGGGGCGCTGGAGCTGCTCACCGAGGGCATCCGTGGCGAGAGCGCCTCGGGCTCGGTGGTCGTCCCGCCCAAGCTCGTGGTCCGGGCGTCCACGGCCCGACGGCATACCTGAGGCATCAGGGTCCCCACGCACGAAAGTTTCGGCGAACCCCTTGACGGGGTCGGATGTTAGCGTTAACACTACGGGTTAGCGCTAACACAGTGCTCCCGCACCACCGCCCGGAACCACCGCGCCGCCCGCTCGCCGAGGAGCTGTTCAATGCCGAACGAGGACCGCACCGAGTCGTACGTCGTGGGCGTGGACTTCGGCACCCTCTCGGGACGCGCGCTGGTCGTCCGGGTGAGCGACGGCGCCGAGCTCGGCACCGCGACCTGCGCCTACCCGCACGGGGTCGTCGACTCGGTCCTGCCGGGCACCGGCCAGAAGCTCCCGCCCGAGTGGGCCCTGCAGGTCCCGACCGACTACGTCCACGTCCTGCGCACGGCGGTCCCCGAGGCGGTCCGGCTCGCCGGCATCGACGCGGCCGACGTGATCGGCATCGCCACCGACTTCACCGCGTGCACCGTGCTGCCGACCCTCGAGGACGGCACGCCGCTGTGCGAGACCGCGGAGTTCGCGTCCGAGCCGCACGCCTACGTCAAGCTCTGGCGCCACCACGCGGCGCAGGGCCAGGCCGACCGGATCAACGCCCTCGCCGCCCAGCGCGGGGAGTCGTGGCTGCCCCGCTACGGCGGGTTCATCTCCTCGGAGTGGGAGTTCGCCAAGGGGCTCCAGCTGCTGGAGGAGGCCCCCGAGGTGTATGCCGCGACGGATCGCTGGGTCGAGCTCGCGGACTGGATCGTGTGGCAGCTGTGCGGCGAGTACGTGCGCAACGCCTGCACCGCCGGCTACAAGGGGATCCTCCAGGAGGGCGAGTACCCCTCACGCGAGTTCCTGGCCGAGCTCAACCCCGGGTTCGCCGACTTCGTCGATGACAAGCTCCAGCACCGCATCGGCCAGCTCGGCGAGGCGGCCGGTCGGCTCACCGCCGAAGCGGCCCGCTGGACCGGCCTGCCCGAGGGCATCGCGGTCGCCGTCGGCAACGTCGACGCGCACGTGTCGGCCGCCGCGGCCCAGGCCGTGGAGCCCGGCCAGATGGTGGCCATCATGGGCACCTCCACCTGCCACGTCATGAACGGCGCGGTCCTGCGCGAGGTGCCCGGCATGTGCGGGGTCGTCGACGGCGGCATCGTCCAGGGCCTCTGGGGCTACGAGGCGGGGCAGTCCGGGGTCGGCGACATCTTCGGCTGGTTCGTCGACGGCTCGGTCCCGCAGGGCTACCGCACCGCGGCGCACGAGCGCGGGCTCAGCGTCCACGAATACCTCAGCGAGCTCGCCTCCGAGCAGCCGATCGGCGGTCACGGTCTCGTCGCCCTCGACTGGCACAGCGGCAACCGCTCGGTCCTCGTCGACCACGAGCTGTCCGGCCTGGTCGTCGGGCAGACCCTCGCCACCCGCCCCGAGGACACCTACCGCGCGTTGCTGGAGGCCACGGCCTTCGGCGCCCGGGTCATCGTGGAGACCTTCGCCGAGGCAGGGGTCCCGGTCACCGAGTTCATCGTCGCGGGGGGCCTGCTGCGCAACCCGCTGCTGATGCAGGTCTACGCCGACGTGCTGGGGATGCCCCTGTCGGTCGTCACCTCGGAGCAGGGGCCGGCCCTCGGGTCGGCGATCCACGCGGCGGTCGCCGCCGGTGCCTACCCCGACATCCGCAAGGCCGCGGGGGCGATGGGCGGTCGCGAGGTCGCCGCCTACCAGCCCGTGCCGGCCAACGTGGCGGCCTACGACGAGCTGTTCGCGGAGTACCGGACCCTGCACGACTACTTCGGCCGTGGCGCCAACCCGGTGATGCGCACCCTCAAGGCGATCCGTCGCAGGGCGCACGCATGAGCGCCACGACGAGCGCCGCCGTGCGCGAGGCCGTCGAGCAGCTGCGACAGGACGTCGCCGGCCTGCACGCCGAGCTCACCCGCAACGAGCTGGTCGCGTGGACCGCCGGCAACGTGTCGGGCCGCGTCCCGGGGGCTGACCTGTTCGTCATCAAGCCGTCGGGGGTGTCCTACGACGACCTGACGCCGGAGGCGATGGTGGTCTGCGACCTCGACGGGCGCCTGGTCGACGGCCAGCACCAGCCGTCGTCCGACACCGCCGCCCACGCCTACGTCTACCGCCACATGCCAGAGGTCGGGGGAGTGGTCCACACCCACTCGACCTACGCGACCGCGTGGTGCGCTCGTCGCGAGCCGATCCCGTGCGTGCTGACGATGATGGCCGACGAGTTCGGCGGGGACATCCCCGTGGGGCCGTTCGCGCTCATCGGGGACGACTCGATCGGGCGCGGCATCGTCGAGACGCTCCGGGGCAGCCGCTCCCGGGCGGTGCTGATGGGCGGCCACGGCCCGTTCACGATCGGCCGCACCGCCCGCGACGCCGTCAAGGCCGCCGTGATGCTCGAGGACGTCGCCCGGACCGTCCACGTCGCGCAGCAGCTCGGCCAGACCTGGCGCCTCGACGACGCGGACATCGACCAGCTCCACGACAGGTACCAGAACGTGTACGGACAACAGGACGGAAACCGATGAGCAGCCACCAGATCTGGTTCCTGACCGGCAGCCAGGGCCTCTACGGGGACGACGTCCTCGAGCAGGTCGCGAGCCAGTCGCGGGTCATCTCGGACGCCCTCGCCTCCGCGCAGGCCATCGTCCCCGAGGTCGTCGCGAAGCCGGTGCTCACCGACTCCGACGCCATCCGCCGGGTCATGCTCGAGGCGAACAGCGCCGACGAGTGCATCGGGGTCATCGCCTGGATGCACACGTTCTCGCCCGCGAAGATGTGGATCTCCGGGTTGGAGCGGCTGCAGAAGCCGTTGCTGCACCTGCACACCCAGGTCAACCGCGACCTGCCGTGGGCCACCATCGACATGGACTTCATGAACCTCAACCAGGCCGCCCACGGCGACCGGGAGTTCGGCTACGTCCAGTCCCGCCTGGGTGTCCAGCGCAAGACCGTGGCCGGCCACGTCAGCGACCCCGCGGTCGTCGAGGGCGTCGCGACCTGGGCGCGTGCCGCGACCGGCCTGGCCGCGGTGCGCGCGCTCAAGCTGGTCCGGTTCGGCGACAACATGCGCGGTGTCGCGGTGACCGACGGTGACAAGGTCGAGGCCGAGCGACGCTTCGGCGTGTCGGTCAACACCCACGGCGTCAACGAGCTGGTGGCCGTCGTCGACGCCGTCGCCGACGAGGACGTCGCCGCTCTGGTCAAGGTGTATGCCGAGGAGTACGACGTGGTGCCCGAGCTCACCTCCGCGGGCGACCGGCACGACTCGCTGCGGTATGCCGCGCGGATCGAGCTGGGGATGCGCCAGTTCCTCGTCGAGGGCGGGTTCGGCGCGTTCACCACCAACTTCGAGGACCTCGGCGGGCTGCGCCAGCTGCCCGGCCTGGCCGTGCAGAGGCTGATGGCCGACGGCTACGGCTTCGGCGGCGAGGGGGACTGGAAGACCTCGGTCCTGCTGCACACCCTCAAGGCCATGGCGGCCGGCCTGCCCGGCGGCACCTCGTTCATGGAGGACTACGCCTACCACCTCGCCCCGGGCGCCGAGCTGATCCTCGGAGCGCACATGCTCGAGGTCTGCCCGACCATCGCCAGTGCCAGACCGCGCGTCGAGATCCACCCGCTGGGCATCGGCGGCCGTGAGGACCCGGTCAGGCTCGTGTTCGACGCCGCCCCCGGCGAGGGCCTCACCGTCGGCATGGCCGACCTCGGTGACCGGTTCCGCCTGGTGGGCAACGCGATCGACGTCGTCGACCCGCTCGCCGAGCTGCCGAAGCTGCCCGTGGCCCGGGCCGTCTGGAGCCCTCGTCCCGACCTGCGGACCTCCACGACCTCGTGGCTCACCGCCGGGGGACCCCACCACACCGTGCTCTCGACCGCGCTGCGGCGTGAGCACCTCGATGACTTCGCCGAGATGGCGGGCGTGGAGCTCGCCTTCATCGACGACTCCACCACGACTCGTGGGTTCGCCCAGGAGCTGCGGTGGAACAACGCCTACCACCGACTCGCCCAGGGCCTTTCCTGAGGGTTGGTGAAGGCACGCAGCAGCACACGCAGGACACTCGATCAGCCGGCAACAGCGCAGGTTGACTTGCACAGAATGGAGCACACAGTGGTGCGCAGAATGATTGCGGCTCTCGCGGTCGGTGCCCTGGCTGTCGGCCTGAGCGCCTGCGGCCGGCAGACCGACGGCACCTCGGGCGGCGGGTCCGCCGCGTCCGGCAAGGGCACGATCGGGGTCGCGATGCCGACCAAGACGTCCGAGCGATGGATCAAGGACGGCAACTACATCAAGCAGCAGCTCGAGGCGGCCGGCTACAAGGTCAACCTCCAGTACGCGAACGACGACATCCCCACCCAGGTCACCCAGGTCAACGACATGGTGACCAAGGCCAACCAGGTCCTCGTCGTCGCCTCGATCGACGGCACCGCCCTCAAGGGTGCGCTCAAGGAGGCCAAGGACGCGGGCATCCCCGTCATCGCCTACGACCGGCTGCTCCGTGACACCGACGCCGTCGACTACTACACGACCTTCGACAACCTCAAGGTCGGCAAGCTCCAGGCCGAGTCCCTCCTGAAGGGCCTCGAGGCCAGCGGTGCCCCGAAGCCGTGGAACGTCGAGCTCTTCGCCGGGTCGCCGGACGACAACAACGCGACCTTCTTCTTCAACGGCGCGATGGAGGTCCTCAAGCCGAAGATCGACTCGGGTGACATCAAGATCGCGTCGGGCGAGACGGACTTCAAGACCGTGGCGACCCTGCGCTGGGACGCTGCCGTCGCCAAGAAGCGCATGGAGAACGTCCTGACCAAGGCCTACTCGAAGGCCGACGTCAACGGGGTCCTGTCGCCGTACGACGGCCTGTCCCGCGGCATCATCGCGGCCCTCAAGGGCAGCGGCTACGGCAGCGGCGGCAAGAAGCTCCCGGTCGTGACCGGCCAGGACGCCGAGCTCGAGTCGGTCAAGTCCATCCTCGCGGGTGAGCAGTACTCCACCGTCTTCAAGAACACCCGTGACCTGGCCCAGGCCACGGTGAAGATGATCCAGGAGATCGCCGACAAGAAGACCGTGACCGTCAACGACACCGAGTCCTACGACAACGGCGTCAAGAAGGTCCCGACCCAGCTGCTCGAGCCGGTGGCGGCCGACAAGGAGAACATCAAGCAGATCCTCCTCGACGCCAAGTACTACACCGACGACCAGCTGAAGTAGCACCACCCTGATCGCCCGGTGGTGGCGGCGTCTCGCGTGCCGCCGCCACCGGGTTCCAAGGGCCACCGCAGGACCCGAACGACCCACCCATCCAGACCCATGCAACGAGGCGTGACGATGAGCGATCCCATCCTGTCGATGCGCTCCATCACCAAGGTGTTCCCCGGCGTCAAGGCGCTGTCGGACGTGAGCCTTGAGGTGGCGCGCGGCGAGATCCACGCGATCTGCGGCGAGAACGGCGCCGGCAAGTCGACCCTGATGAAGGTGCTCTCGGGTGTGTACCCGTACGGCAGCTACACCGGCGACATTGACTTCGAGGGCCAGCCCTGCGAGTTCAAGGGCATCCGCGAGAGCGAGAGCGCGGGCATCGTGATCATCCACCAGGAGCTGGCCCTGGTCCCGGAGCTGTCCATCCTCGAGAACCTGTTCCTCGGCAACGAGCAGGGCAGGGGTGGGGTCATCAACTGGCTCGTCGCGCGACAGCGCGCGCTCGAGCTGCTCGCCCGGGTGGGGCTCCGCGAGGACCCGGACACCCCGATCCGCGCGATCGGCATCGGCAAGCAGCAGCTGGTCGAGATCGCCAAGGCGCTGGCCAAGGACGTCAAGCTCCTCATCCTGGACGAGCCGACTGCCGCCCTCAACGACACCGACTCGCGGCACCTGCTCGACCTCCTGCTCGGCCTCAAGGCCAAGGGGATCACCTCGATCATGATCTCCCACAAGCTGGGCGAGATCGAGGAGATCGCGGACTCCATCACCATCATCCGGGACGGCCGCACGATCGAGACCCTCGACATCACCCGTGGGGAGATCAACGAGGACCGCATCATCCGCGGCATGGTGGGACGCGACCTCGACCACCGCTTCCCCCCGCACGAGCCCTCGATCGGCGAGACCCTGCTCGAGATCCGTGACTGGTCGGTCGGTCACCCCGAGGACTCCGGACGCCTCATCGTCAAGGGCGCGTCCCTGACCATCCGGCGAGGAGAGATCGTCGGCCTCGCGGGACTGATGGGCGCCGGTCGCACCGAGCTCGCCCGCAGCGTGTTCGGCCAGTCCTACGGACACAAGGTGAGCGGCGAGCTGGTCAAGGAGGGACGCGCCGTCAAGGCCAACACCGTCCAGCAGGCGATCGACGCCGGGCTCGCCTACGTCACCGAGGACCGCAAGAGCCTCGGGCTGAACCTCCTCGACAGCGTCAAGGTGTCGATCACGGCTGCGGGGCTCAAGAAGATCCGTCGACGCGGCGTGGTCGACGAACGCGCGGAGGTCGTCGCGGCCAACCGCTACCGCACGAGCATGAACATCAAGACCCCGTCGGTCGAGTCCGGCGTCGGGAAGCTCTCCGGCGGCAACCAGCAGAAGGTCGTCCTCGGGAAGTGGATGTTCACCGAGCCCGACGTCCTGATCCTCGACGAGCCCACCCGCGGCATCGACGTCGGGGCCAAGTACGAGATCTACGAGATCATCAACCAGCTCGCGGACAGCGGCCGGGGCGTGCTCGTGATCTCATCCGAGCTCCCCGAGCTGCTCGGCCTCTGCGACCGCATCTACACCCTCTCCGCCGGCGTCATCACCGCCGATGTCCCGCGCGAGCGCGCGGACCAGGAAACGCTCATGCGCTACATGACCCAGCGAAAGGCAGACTGACCATGGCCACCCAGACCGCACCCGAGCGCGTGGAGGAGCCAGCAGCCCCTGCTCCGTCGCTGCTCAGTGAGATCCGCCGGAGCATGAGCGGCAACATCCGCCAGTACGGGATGATGATCGCCCTGCTGCTGCTCGTCGTGATGTTCCAGATCCTCACCGACGGCCTGTTCCTCCAGCCACGCAACGTCACGTCGCTGCTGGTCCAGAACGGCTACATCCTCATCCTTGCGATCGGCATGGTGATGGTCATCATCGCCGGGCACATCGACCTGTCGGTCGGCTCGGTGTCGGCCTTCGTCGGTGCCACCGTGGCGCTGTCGATGCAGCGCTTCGACCTGCCGTGGCCGGCGGCCATCCTCCTGGGCCTCGCCCTCGGGTGCCTCGTCGGGGTGTGGCAGGGCTTCTGGGTGGCGTATGTCGGGATTCCCGCCTTCATCGTGACCCTCGCCGGCATGCTGCTCTTCCGCGGTCTGGACCTGATGATCCTCAACGCCGAGAGCATCCCGGTGCCCGAGTCGTTCCAGAAGATCGCCAACGGGTACATCCCCGAGATGGGGCCGGTGACCGGCTACCACAACCCCACGCTGGTCCTCACGCTGCTGGCCGTCGCCGTCATCGTCTGGCTGGAGCTCAAGAAGCGGTCCGAGCTGCGCAGCTACGGCATCGCGGTCCCGCGGCTGGTGATCTCGGTCCTCAAGCTCGTCGTCATCTGTGGGCTGCTGCTCATGTTCGGACTGCTGCTGGCTTCCTACAAGGGAGTCCCGGTCGTCGGGCTCATCCTCGGTGGCCTGGTCATCCTCTACACGTTCATCACGCAGCGGACCGTCCTCGGTCGCCACATCTACGCGGTCGGCGGCAACTCCAACGCCGCACGGCTCTCCGGGGTCGACACCCGTCGCGTCGACATGTTCGTCATGGTGAACATGGGCTTCCTGGCCGCCATCGCGGGCATGGTCTTCACGGCATACCTCAATGCGGCGAACCCCAAGGACGGGGTGAACTTCGAGCTCGACGCGATCGCGGCGGTCTTCGTCGGCGGCGCAGCCGTCGCGGGGGGCGTCGGCACGGTCACGGGCTCGATGATCGGTGGCCTCGTCATGGGGGTCCTCAACCTCGGCCTCGCCAACCTCAGCGTCGACTCGAACTTCGTCCAGATCATCAAGGGCCTGGTGCTGCTCGGCGCCGTCGCCTTCGACGTCTACAGCAAGTCGCAGGGCAAGCCGAGCTTCATCGGCATGATCCTCAAGGGGTTCCAACGAGGCGGAGGTGACGGCTCTGGCAGCCCGGGCGGCGGGACCGGTCCCTCGACCCCGGTCGCCGAGGGCGAGGAGGGCACGGGGTTCCGCAACGCCAGCCGGTCCCACACCGGGGTGGTCGAGAGCAGCGCCGCCCCACCGAGCCCACAGCCCAGCGCGGGCTAGGTGTGTACCGGCCCGCTGCGCCCGCCCCGCCTCAGTGGGTCGGGCGCAGCGGCAGGCCTCGGACGACGAGGTCCTCACGAAGCGTCTCGGGATCGGTGAAGCGGATCGCGTCCAGCCCCGCCTCGAGCGCCGCCATCACGTTGGTGGCGCTGTCGTCGATGAAGATGCTGTCGTCGAGCCCGCCCCGGTGCCTGATCCGCTCCTCGAGCACCTCGAAGATCTCGGGGTCGGGCTTCCCGACGCCCTCCTCGCCGGACACGATGATGTCCTCGAACAGGTCGAGGAACTCGAAGCGGTCGAGGGCCCGCGGGAACAGCTCTGCCGACCAGTTCGTCAGCGCGAACAGGGGCACCTCGGCCTCGTGCAGCTCGCGCAGGATCGCGACCGTGCCCTCGATCTGCTCGACCATCGAGGCGTCGAAGTTGGCGCGGTAGGCGCGGATCTCCTCGGCGAGGTGAGGGTGGGCGGCCACGGCCGACTCCTCGGCCTCGGCGATCGGGCGGCCGAAGTCGTTCGCGGTGTTCCAGGCCCCGAAGTCGAAGGCCTCGTCGGCGAGGAAGGCCGCGGCGCGCTCCTGGCCCACGGCCGCGGCGATGGCCGGCGCCGGGTCCCAGCGGATGAGGACGTTGCCGAGGTCGAACACCACGGCGTCGACGGGGTTCGGGGCGAGCTCGTGGCTCATGAGGCCTGGACGAGGTCGGTGTCGGTCAGGGCGTCGCGCATCGGGACGAGCTTGGCGTCGGACTCGGCGACCTCGGACTCGGGGTCGGACCCGGCGACGATGCCGCACCCGGCGAACAGCCGCATCGCCGAGGCGTCGCCGGGCTCGAACGCCCCGCAGCGCAACGCGATGCCCCACTCGCCGTCACCGGAGGCGTCCATCCAGCCCACCGGGCCGGCGTAGCGCCCCCGGTCCATGCCCTCGAGCTCGCCGATGACCCGGTCGGCCACCGCCGACGGGGTGCCGCACACGGCGGCGCTGGGGTGCAGGGACGCGGCAAGGCTGAGGGACGTCGCGTCGTCGGCGAGGACACCGGCGACGTCGGTGGCGAGGTGCATCACGTTGGACAGGTGCAGGACGAACGGCGACTCAGGGACGTTCATCGACGAGCAGTGCGGGCGCAGGGCGTCGGCGACCGACCTGACCGCGTACTCGTGCTCCTCGAGGTCCTTGCTCGAGCGGGCCAGCGAGGCGGCCAGCGCGAGGTCGTGCTCGTCGTCGCCGGTGCGGCGGATCGTGCCGGCCAGCACCCGTGAGGTGACCAGGCCCTTCTCGAGGCGCACCAGCATCTCGGGGGTGGCGCCCACGAGCCCGTCGACCGAGAACACCCACGTCGTGTCGTAGCGCTCGGCGAGCCGGGAGAGCAGCCAGCGCGGGTCGATCGACTCGTCGGCGCTCACCCGCAGGTCGCGGGCGAGGACGACCTTGTCGAGCTCGCCGTCGGTGATCCGCTGGACGGCACGCGAGACCGACCCGGCCCACTGCGTGGGCGACAGGGCGCCGTCGGCGAAGGCGACCCCCTGGGGCGAGCGCGGCGTCGACGGGTGCGGCACGACCGGCGGCGGCAGCTCGGAGTCGGTGCCGATCGAGGTCACCCACCAGCGGCCGTCGCGGGCGCCCACGACGACCTCGGGCACGACGAGCGTGGCCCCGACGGGCGAGTCCGCGGCATACGAGACCGACCCGAAGGTGACCGGGCCGGTGCCGGGGAGACGGACGTCGTCGCGCACGACGGCGTTCTCGACCAGCGAGCGCCACCAGCGCTCGGCGGCGGCGAACCGGTCCGGGCCGTGGGCGGTGAACTCCAGGGCGCGGCCCCAGCCGACGAGTCCCTCGCCACGGCGCACCCAGCTCGCGAGCTCGCGCGGGTCGGCCGCGTCGGGCAGCAGCGCGAGCAGCGCACCGGGGTCGTCGAGTGCCACGGTGCGGGCGACGACGGGTATGCCGCGTGGCTGGCTCGCGGGCGCGGGGAGGCTGGTCATGTCGGGGAAAGCCTACGGCGGGGGTGGGTGCGGTCCGCGACAGGAGGTCGCCTCGGCGGGTGCGAGGATGTCGCCATGAGCCGCGCCAGCCTGGACAAGGACCCCCGCGACGTCGCCGCGATGTTCGACGACGTGGCGGGCAAGTACGACCTGACCAACGACGTCCTGTCGCTGGGGCAGGACCGGCTGTGGCGCCGGGCGGTCCTCAAGGCCGTGGCCGCGCAGCCGGGCGAGACGGTCCTCGACATCGCCGCGGGCACCGGCACGAGCAGCGAGCCGTTCGCGGCTGCAGGCGTCAACGTCGTGCCGGCGGACTTCTCGCTGGGCATGCTGCGCGTGGGCAACCGTCGCCGGTCCGACCTGGGCTTCACGGCCGCCGACGCCATGCGGCTGCCGTTCGCCGACGACAGCTTCGACGCCGTGACGATGTCGTTCGGCCTGCGCAACGTCGCCAGCGTCGACGCGGCGCTCGGGGAGTTCCTGCGGGTGACCAGGCCGGGTGGCCGCCTCGTGGTCTGCGAGTTCAGCCAGCCGGTCAACGCGGCCTTCCGCAAGGTCTACTCCGAGTACCTCATGCGCTCCCTGCCGCCGATCGCGCGCAAGGTGAGCAGCAACCCCGAGTCGTACGTCTACCTCGCCGAGTCGATCCAGGCGTGGCCCGACCAGCGCGCCCTGGCCGCCACCGTCCAGCGGGCGGGCTGGACCGAGGTGGCGTGGCGCAACCTGACCGGCGGCATCGTGGCCCTGCACCGGGGCACCAAGCCGCTCGCCTGACCTCGGCACGGGGGTCGCGAGCGGGTTAGGTTCGCCTCACTGGTGACCGGGAGGCCGGGCGGGAATAGACTCCGCATTTGAAGTTCGTGAAGTTGTTCACAAGCGTGTGAGGCAGGCGTGACAGAGACCATCAGCGGGGCTGGCGTGACCACCCCGGCGACCGAGACGGCCGACGTGATCGTCGTCGGTGCGGGGCCCGGCGGGTCAGCCACCGCGGCCTACCTCGCGATGAGCGGGCTGGACGTCCTCCTGCTCGAGAAGACCAGCTTCCCGCGCGAGAAGGTCTGCGGGGACGGCCTGACGCCCCGCGCCGTCAAGGAGCTCATCACCCTCGGGATCCCCACCCCCGAGGAGGACGGCTGGATCAAGAACCACGGCCTGCGGATCATCGGTGGCGGGATGCGCCTGTCGCTGCCGTGGCCGGACCTCGCGTCGTTCCCCCCGTACGGGCTGGTCCGCACCCGCCAGGACTTCGACGACATCCTCGCCCGGCACGCGGTGAAGCACGGCGCGCGGCTGCGCGAGTCCACCAACGTGACCGGCCCGATCCTCGACGGGTCGGGCGCGATCGTCGGGGTCACCGCCAAGGCCGTCGACGACAAGGGGCGCTCCACCGGGCCCGAGCTGCGCTACACCGCCCCGCTCGTCGTCGCGGCCGACGGCAACTCCTCGAGGCTGTCCCTGTCGATGGGTCGCGAGAAGCGCGAGGACCGCCCCATGGGCGTCGCCGTCCGCACCTACTACACGAGCCCGCGCCACGACGACGACTACCTCGAGTCCTGGCTCGAGCTGTGGTCGACCGACGACGCCGGCAAGAAGGTCCTCCTGCCGGGCTACGGCTGGATCTTCGGCGTCGGCGACGGCACCTCGAACGTCGGCCTCGGCATCCTCAACACCTCCAGCGCCTTCGGCAAGACCGACTACAAGGACGTCATGCGTCGCTGGGTCGCGACCATGCCCCAGGACTGGACCTACAACGACGAGACCATGGTCGGCCCGATCCGTGGCGCCGCGCTGCCGATGGGCTTCAACCGGCAGCCGCACTACGACAACGGCCTGCTCCTGGTCGGCGACGCCGGCGGCATGGTCAACCCGTTCAACGGCGAGGGCATCGCCTATGCGATGGAGTCGGGCCGGCTCGCCGCCGAGGTCATCGCGCAGGCGTTCGCCCGCACCACCGACGCCCAGCGCGAGCGCGTCCTGCAGTCCTACCCGACGGTCATGGCCGACGCCCTCGGCGGCTACTACACGCTGGGTCGCTACTTCGCCAAGATGATCGGCAACCCCGAGGTCATGCGGCTGGCGACCAAGTACGGCCTACCCCGCACGACGCTCATGAAGTTCCTGCTCAAGGTGATGGCCAACCTCGCCGAACCCCACGGCGGCGACGCGAGCGACCGCCTCATCACGGCCCTGTCCAAGATGGCTCCGGACGCATGACCAGCCACGACGGGGGCCGGGGTGCAATCTGCACGTGCGCCCATAGGATTGGGCCGCACCGCAACCGTGTGAGCAGCGACACACCCGGCAACGACAACGGAAGGGGAGTGGCACGGCGATGAGCAACCCCTACGTCCCCTTGCTTTTCCTGCTGGCCATCGGCGGCGGCTTCGCCGTCTTCTCGGTGGGTGCGGCGGCCGTCTCCGGCCCCAAGCGCTACAACCGCGCCAAGCTCGACGCCTACGAGTGCGGGATCGAGCCCACGCCGCAGGCCGCCGGGGGCGGACGCGTGCCGATCAAGTACTACCTGACGGCCATGCTCTTCATCATCTTCGACATCGAGTCGGTGTTCCTCTACCCGTTCGCGGTGGCCTTCGACCAGCTCGGCCTGTTCGCGCTCGTCGAGATGGTGCTGTTCATCCTGACCGTGTTCGTCGCCTACGCCTACGTGTGGCGTCGCGGCGGGCTCGACTGGGACTAGCCGGGATCTGAAGAGGACATCATGGGAATCGAAGAGAAGCTGCCCGCAGGCTTCCTGCTGACCACGGTCGAGCAGGTCGCCGGCTACATGCGCAAGAGCTCGGTCTGGCCGGCCACGTTCGGCCTGGCCTGCTGTGCCATCGAGATGATGGCCGTCGGCACGCCCGACTACGACATCGCCCGGTTCGGCATGGAGCGGTTCTCCGCGACGCCGCGCCAGGCCGACCTGATGATCGTCGCCGGGCGCGTCAGCCAGAAGATGGCCCCGGTCGTGCGCCAGGTCTACGACCAGATGCCCGAGCCRAAGTGGGTCATCTCGATGGGCGTCTGTGCCAGCTCGGGCGGCATGTTCAACAACTACGCGATCGTCCAGGGGGTCGACCACATCATCCCGGTCGACGTCTACCTGCCGGGCTGTCCGCCCCGTCCGCAGATGCTGCTCAACGCGATCATCACGCTGCACGAGCAGATCCAGGGTTCCAAGCTCGGCGTCAACCGCGTCGCCGCCGCCCGCGCCGCCGAGGCGGCCGCGCTCGACGCCACCCCGACGCACCAGATGACCGGGCTGCTCGCCCAGGGCGCCGGGTCCCAGCACACCCACGCCCACGACCACCTGCACGTCACGGACATCACCCGGGGAGGTGCCGCGTGACCGACGCCAAGCAGGGCGACGACCCGACCCGGGCCACCGCCAACAGCGACATCCTCGGCAACAAGGTCGACGACGCGGCTGCCGAGAAGGGCGACGTCCCCGACCAGCCGGCTCCCGCGATCGCCGGTGAGACGACCGGGCGCGACCCCCACAACCTGCCCGCCGCACCCGGTACGACGCCCGACCCCGTGGTCATCGGCGAGCGCCGGGGCATGTTCGGCGCAGCAGACACCGGCGACACCACCGGCTACGGCGGCGTCGTCCGGCAGGTCCTCTTCCCCGCAGCAGCGGTCCGTCCCTACGGCGGCTACTTCGACGAGGTGGCCGACCACCTCGAGCGCGGGCTGGGTGGTGGCAGCGCGTCGTACTCCGAGGCGGTCGAGCGCGCCGTCGTCGACCGTGGCGAGCTGACCCTGTTCGTGCGCCGCGAGCACCTGCGTGCCGTCGCCCGGGCGCTGCGCGACGACCCTGCGCTGCGCTTCGAGATGTGCACCGGCGTGTCCGGTGTCCACTACCCGCAGGAGGCCGGCCGCGAGCTCCACGCGGTCTACCACTTCCTGTCGATCACCCACGGCGGACGCCGGGTCCGCGTCGAGGTCACCGCACCCGACTCCGACCCGCACATCCCCTCGATCGTCGAGATCTACCCGGCGAACGACTGGCACGAGCGCGAGACGTGGGACATGTTCGGGATCCAGTTCGACGGCCACCCGTCACTGACCCGCATCCTCATGCCCGACGACTGGCCGGGCCACCCGCAGCGCAAGGACTACCCCCTCGGCGGAATCCCCGTCGAGTACAAGGGCGCCACCGTCCCGCCGCCGGACCAGCGGAGGTCTTACAGCTGATGACGACCACTCACGACGACATCTACGCCACGTCCGGCGCCGACGCCGCAGCCTCCGAGGGTGCGCATGTCTTCAACGCGACCGGTGGCGACTGGGACCAGCTGGTCGACGAGGCCGCCGCCCTCCACGAGGAGCGCATCGTCGTCAACATGGGTCCCCAGCACCCGTCGACGCACGGCGTGCTGCGCCTCATCCTCGAGCTCGACGGCGAGACGGTGACCGAGACCCGCGCGGGCATCGGCTACCTGCACACCGGCATCGAGAAGAACATGGAGTTCCGCACCTGGACCCAGGGCGTGACGTTCTGCACCCGCATGGACTACCTCACGCCGTTCTTCAACGAGGCCGCGTTCTGCCTGGCCGTCGAGAAGCTGCTCGGCATCACCGACCAGATCCCCGAGCGGGCCAGCGTCATCCGCGTGCTGATGATGGAACTCAACCGGATCACCTCCCACCTCGTCGCCCTGGCGACCGGCGGCATGGAGATGGGCGCGACGACCGTGATGACGGTCGGCTTCCGCGAGCGCGAGCGGATCCTGTCGATCTTCGAGATGGTCACCGGGCTGCGCATGAACAACGCATTCATCCGCCCCGGCGGTGTCGCCCAGGACCTGCCGCCCGGCGCCATCGACAAGGTGCGCGACACGATCCCGTTGGTGCGCAAGGGACTCGGCGAGCTCGAGCTGCTGCTCAACGAGAACCCCATCCTCAAGGGCCGCACCGTCGACGTCGGTTACCTCGACCTGTCGGGCTGCATGGCCCTCGGCATCACCGGGCCCATGCTGCGCTCGACCGGCCTGCCGCACGACCTGCGCAAGCTCGACCCCTACTGCGGCTACGAGACCTACGACTTCGAGGTCATCACGCGCACCGAGGCCGACGCCTACGCCCGCCTGCGCATCCGCATCGACGAGATGTACGAGTCCCTCAAGATCGCCGAGCAGTGCATCGACCGGCTCGCTGCCGCGCCGGGCCCGGTCATGGTCGCCGACAAGAAGATCGCCTGGCCGGCCCAGCTGGCCATCGGCGGAGACGGCATGGGCAACAGCCTCGACCACATCCGCGAGATCATGGGCACCTCGATGGAGTCGCTCATCCACCACTTCAAGCTGGTCACCGAGGGCTTCCGGGTGCCCCCCGGCCAGGCGTATGCCGCGGTCGAGAGCCCCAAGGGCGAGCTCGGCTGCCATGCGGTGTCCGACGGAGGGACGCGCCCGTACCGTGCGCACTTCCGCGACCCGTCGTTCAACAACCTGCAGGCCACGGCCGTGATGTGCGAAGGCAGCCAGATCGCCGACGTCATCGTCGCCGTCGCCTCGATCGACCCCGTCATGGGAGGCGTGGATCGCTGATGGAGCACTACGGGATCCAGACCGCCTCGGGTCACCTCACGGTGGCGCCGGAGAGCAAGGAGCCGTACGCCGCTGACGTGCTGGCGGGGCTGTACGCCGACGCCGAGCAGGTCGTCGCGAAGTACCCGCAGAAGCGCTCGGCGCTGCTGCCGCTGCTGCACCTCGTGCAGAGCGTCGACGGCTACGTCACGGGCCGTGGCATCGACTTCTGTGCCGCGGTCCTCGACCTCACCACCGCCGAGGTCTCCGGCGTCGCGACGTTCTACACGCAGTACAAGCGCCACCCCAACGGCGAGTACACCGTCGGGGTCTGCACCAACACGCTCTGCGCGATCATGGGCGGCGACCAGATCTGGGACGAGGTCTCCGAGCACCTGGGCATCGGGCACGACGAGACGACCCCCGACGGCAAGATCACCCTCGAGCGGGTCGAGTGCAACGCCGCGTGCGACTTCGCGCCCGTCGTCATGGCGAACTGGGAGTTCTTCGACAACCAGACCCCCGAGTCCACCAAGACGCTGGTCGACGACCTGCGCGCCGGCAAGGCGGTCAAGCCGAGCCGCGGCCCCAACACCGTGTGCACCTTCAAGCAGGTATCCCGCGTCCTCGCGGGGTTCCACGACGGCCTCGCCGACGAGGGCGTGGGCGCCGGCCCGGCCTCCCTCGAGGGCCTGCGGGTCGCCAAGGACAACGGCTGGACCGCCCCGAACGGCAAGGGCGGCCAGACGGCCACCAGTGACCAGCAGCCCGAGGCGACGTCCGACGAGACGGCGCCAGGGCGGCATACCTCCACCGACAGCGGCGCCAACGCGCCCGACGAGGCGGTCGACGACAAGCCGGCCACGCTCTTCGACGAGAACGACGGCAAGGCTGGCGACAAGTCCTCCGGGAAGGCTGACTCATGAGCACGACGCTGACCCCGATCCTCACCAAGTTCTGGGACGACCCGCAGTCCTGGACGCTCGAGACGTACGAGCGCAACGAGGGCTACCAGGCGCTGAAGAAGGCGCTGGGCATGAAGCCCGCCGACCTCGTCCAGATGACCAAGGACTCCGGTCTGCGCGGCCGCGGCGGCGCGGGCTTCCCGACCGGCATGAAGTGGGGCTTCCTGCCCCCGCCGGACGGCGGTCCCCGCTACCTCGTGGTCAACGCCGACGAGTCCGAGCCGGGCACCTGCAAGGACATCCCGCTGATGATGGCGGCGCCGCAGTTCCTCATCGAGGGTTGTGTCATCACCTCCTTCGCGATCGGCTGCAACCACGCCTTCATCTACCTGCGTGGTGAGGTCGTGCACGTCTACCGCCGCCTGCTGCGCGCGGTGGAGGAGGCGTATGCCGCGGGTCACCTCGGCACGAACATCCACGGCTCGGGCTTCGACCTCGACATCACCGTGCACGCCGGCGCCGGCGCCTACATCTGCGGCGAGGAGACGGCGCTGCTCGACAGCCTCGAGGGCCGTCGCGGCCAACCGCGGCTCAAGCCGCCGTTCCCGGCGGTCGCCGGTCTCTATGCCCGGCCGACGGTCGTCAACAACGTCGAGTCGATCGCGTCCGTCCCGCCGATCCTGCTGCACGGTGCCGACTGGTTCGCCGACATGGGCACCGCCAAGTCCCAGGGCTTCGGCATCTTCAGCCTCTCCGGCCACGTCAAGCGCCCGGGCCAGTACGAAGCGCCGCTCGGCATCACGCTGCGCGAGCTGCTCGACATGGCCGGTGGCATGCGTGACCCCAACCACGACCTGAAGTTCTGGACCCCCGGCGGTTCCTCGACGCCGCTGTTCACGGCCGAGCACCTCGACACGCCCCTCGACTTCGAGTCGGTGGCGGCGGCGGGCTCCATGCTCGGCACGCGTGCCCTGCAGATCTTCGACGACACCACGTGCGTCGTGCGCGCGGTCGACCGCTGGACCGACTTCTACAAGCACGAGTCGTGTGGCAAGTGCACGCCCTGTCGCGAGGGCACGTGGTGGCTCAAGCAGATCCTGGGCAGGCTCGAGCACGGACAGGGGTCCGAGGAGGACCTCGACAAGCTGCTCGACATCTGCGACAACATCCTCGGCCGCAGCTTCTGCGCGCTCGGTGACGGTGCGACCAGCCCGATCACGAGCAGCATCCAGTACTTCCGTGACGAGTACCTGCGGCACCTCACGCACGGGGGCTGCCCGTTCAACCCGAAGGACTCCACGCTGTTCGCGAAGGAGAAGGCGTCCGCATGACCGCCGTAGCCGACACGAAGGACACGCAGCCTGCTGTCGAGATGGTGAACCTCACCGTCGACGGCGTGGCCGTGGCCGTCCCCAAGAACACCCTGGTGATCCGGGCCGCCGAGCAGATCGGCGTCGAGATCCCGCGGTTCTGCGACCACCCGTTGCTCGAGCCGGTCGGCGCCTGCCGCCAGTGCCTCGTCGACGTCGCGACCCCGGGTCCCGACGGCACGCTCCGCGCGATGCCCAAGCCGCAGGCCTCGTGCACGATCACGGTGTCCGAGGGCATGGAGGTCAAGACCCAGCACACGTCGCCGGTCGCCGACAAGGCGCAGCAGGGCGTCATGGAGCTGCTGCTCATCAACCACCCGCTGGACTGCCCGGTCTGCGACAAGGGTGGCGAGTGCCCCCTGCAGAACCAGGCGATGAGCAACGGCCGGGCGGTGTCGCGCTTCGCGGACGTCAAGCGCACCTACCCCAAGCCGATCAACATCTCCAGCCAGGTGCTGCTCGACCGCGAGCGCTGTGTCCTGTGCGCCCGCTGCACCCGGTTCTCCGAGCAGATCGCGGGTGACCCGTTCATCGCGCTGGTCGAGCGGGGTGCCCTCCAGCAGGTGGGCATCTACGAGGAGCAGCCGTTCGAGTCCTACTTCTCCGGCAACACCGTGCAGATCTGCCCGGTGGGTGCGCTGACCGGTGCGGCCTACCGCTTCCGCAGCCGCCCGTTCGACCTCATGTCGACGCCGTCGGTGTGCGAGCACTGCGCGTCCGGCTGCTCGATCCGCACCGACCACCGTCGTGGGGTCGTCCTGCGCCGCATGGCGATCAACGACCCGGTGGTCAACGAGGAGTGGAACTGCGACAAGGGCCGCTGGGCCTTCCAGTACGCCAACACCGGGGACCGGTTCCAGTTCCCGATGGTCCGCGACGAGGACGGCGAGCTGCAGGTCGCGTCCTGGCCCGAGGCGCTCGAGGCGGCGGCGGCCGGCCTCAAGGCGGCCAAGGGTGTCGGGGTGCTCACCGGTGGACGGGTGTCCGCCGAGGACGCCTACGCCTACGGCAAGTTCGCCCGCGCCGTGCTGTCGACCAACGACATCGACTTCCGCGCCCGCCCGCACTCCGCCGAGGAGGCCGAGTTCCTCGCCTCGTCGGTGGTCGCGACCGGCCCCGAGGGTGGTGCGGTCACCTACGCCGACCTCGAGACTGCCACGACCGTCGTCCTCGTGGGCTTCGAGCCCGAGGAGGAGTCGCCGATCGTCTTCCTGCGCCTGCGCAAGGCATTCCGCAAGGCCAGGACCTCCGTCTACGCCGTGGCGCCGTTTGCCACGCGCGGGCTCGACAAGCTCGGGGGCACGCTGGTCCCCGCCGCTCCGGGCACCGAGGCCGAGGTGCTCCGTGCGCTCGGCGACGGCGTCACCGGTGACGGGGCTGCCGCCCGGGCCGCGCAGGCCCTGCAGGGCGACGGCGTCGTCATCCTCGTCGGCGAGCGCCTGGCCACCGTGCCGGGTGCCCTGTCGGCCGCCGCGGCCC